>DASQLL010000444.1:0-2051 GCA_035630035.1 Pyrinomonadaceae bacterium
CGCAACGGGCTGGGGCGTGGCCGCGCCCGAAGTGTTGCCCGAAGGCTTTTTGGAGCAGGCCGCGAAAGCGAGCGCGCACGCGCAGGCCGCGACGAGAATCATTCTCAGCTTCATGTTCAATTCGTTCATCTCCGTTCCTGAATTCTGATCTTAACCTTCGGCCCGCGAGAAGGTGACGCCGCCGTGCGCCACTAAGGCTCGACACGCACCGGCAGGCGCAGACTCTTCGACCCTCGCTCGCTAAAGAAAGAGACGCCTTCGTGCACCAAGTCAATTTCGAGGACGTACACGCCCGGCTCGCGCGGCGCGTTGACTTCGAGCGGCATCTCGACCTCTCCGCCGGGCGCAAGGTCTGCGCGCAGCGACGTGCGCGCGTCGAGGGCGTTTAAGACTTTGCTCCCGTCCGCGTCGAGCCATCGGTCGGCGAGGTTCACCTGATACCGGCCTTTCGCGTCCCCGCGCGAGGGCCAGATGGAGCTTCCGGCGTTGCGGACGCGAAAACTGAGCGCGACCCGCTCGCCCGCTCGCATCGTCGCGGGCGCACCAAGCGCGGTGATCTCGGCGCGATAACCGCCTGCGGCCAGCGGCGACTGCTCCACGTAGGTCGCAAGCCTCGCGCGCGCCTCCGCCCCCTGCGGGTACGCGACTTCAAAGAGCATCATACCTATCCGGTGGCGCGACGAAAAGAAGGGAATCTGCACGGGCGTCACTGCCCCGACCTGAAGGGCGTGGTGCTCGACAGCCGCCTTCGCGTGCACGAGGTCTTCGGAGAAGCAGAGCGAGAACATCTTCGCGCCCGACGCAGCTTCGACCGCGCGGACGAAATGGCTTTTCGACTCGCGCGTGTCGAAATATTCCCAGTGGTTGACGGCAATGATCGGGGCGTCCACGTTCAGCAGCGCCTCGAATCCGTTCGACTTGATGGCGCTCTCAATCCACACGGGAATGTCGGAGAGGAGCGCGCGCTCGTTTGCGGGCAGGAAGCTTCGGAGCGAGCGGTCGCGCAGGAAGAATCTCGACTCGTAGCGGTAAGCGTCCCAGTCCGAAAGCAAGGTCGGGCGCATGCTCCACTCGTGGCTGAGGACGTAGCGGCACGCGAGCGCGGACTGCGCGACGAGCGTAAGTGCGAGCAAGAAAGCGACCGCCTTCGTCCACGAGAATCGTGCGTTTGAAGCCGCGCGCGCGACGACGGATGCGACAGCGACGACGACGATGCCCGCGAGCAGTTCGAGATAGAGACCGTATCGGCTGTAGCCCATTCCGCCCGCGCTCCAAAGCACGCAGCCCGCGATGAGCAAGACGCACAGAAGGCGCGCGCGCGCGTCGCGCCACGCGAGCGCGAGACCGGCGAGCGCGACGACGAAGCCGATTGCGAGTCTGCCTGAATAGACTCCAAGCTCGGAGTGTCGCGCAGGCTCAAGCGCCGCAATCACGGGCCACGCAAGCGTCTCAAGCGCGCCCGTCGGCCCCCAGCGCGCGTCCCAACCGCCGCCCGTCGGCCAGTAAGCAGACTTGAAGAAGCCGTTGGCGAGCGGAAAGAAAGGGTTGCCGGTCACGCGCCAGAGATAGACGGCGAACGGCAGGATCGGCGCGACGAACGCGGCCAGCGCGAGCAGAGAAGTTTGCACAAGCTCTTTCGCCGCGAGTCGCCGGCTTCCCGCGAGAGCCTTGTAAGCGCAGACCGCGACGAGCGGCGTGATGGCGACGACGTTCGTCAGCTTGAGTGCGGCGCTCACTCCGATAAGCAGCGCGACGTGCACGAAGAGAGCGCGCCTGTCTTCCGCATCGTCCACGCGCAGGGTGAGGCGCGTAGCCTCAAGCATGAGCGGCAGCGCGAGCAGGTCGGCCATGTACGTGTTGACCTCGAACAGCACATGCTCCGCCAGCAGCGTGAGCAGCACGCACGCCGCCCTCACCCACGCGCGCTCGACGAACGGGCGCAAGATTCTGTCAATCACCTGACCGGCCCAGACGAGCGCGAAGAGGTTGACGATTGTGCCGAGGCGATAACCGAGCGCGTATCGAACGATGCCCGTCAGAGTGTCCGGCGC
>DASQLL010000445.1:0-11065 GCA_035630035.1 Pyrinomonadaceae bacterium
CCATTTGTTGGTAAATGGTAAATGGCAAATGGTAAATGGTAAGAAGCAGTTGAGTGCCGCCAAGCCGAGCGATAATTGCTCAAGTCTGACGGCGCTCAACCACTATTCACCATTCACCATTTACCATTTACTGATAAGTGAACTGCACGATACTCTGCGTGATGCGCTCGCCGTTGTAGCCGGAGACGTGCATGACTATGGGGTCGCCGGGCTTGAGGGAGTTGACGATGCGCTCGAAGTCCTCGATGGTGCTGACGGACTGACGGTTGACGCGTTGTATGACCATTGACTTCCGTAAGCCCGCGTCGAAGGCGAGGCCCGCCTGATCCACTTCCTTGACGTAGAGTCCGCGCACGCCCTTCAGGTTGCGCTCGTTCGCTATCTGCGGCGTCAACTCGCTCAAGGTGAGTCCGAGCGCGGGGCGGTCGGACGTAGGCGCGTCGCCGCCGGGCGCGGCGGGCTTGATGATGTTCGGCTTGCCGCCTTTGCCTTCCGGCTCGATGCCGCCCTGATTGCGCGGCGGCGGTCGTTCGCCCACCGTGACGCTGGCGGTGCGTCGTTCCAGTTTATTGTTGACCTCTCGAAGGTACGCGAGCTGCACGGTCTCGCCTACGGGCGTGCCCGCGACCTTGTTGATGAGGTCTTGCGCGTTGGCGACCTCCTGACCGTTGAAGCCGACGATAACGTCGTTGGTCTGTATGCCTGCCTTCTCCGCCGGCCCCTTCTCTTTAGCCACGTCCGTGACGATAGCGCCCTTCGCGTTGGGCATCTCGTAGATGCGCGCGAACTCTGGCTTGACGGTGCCGAGGAAGACGCCGAGGTAGCCGCGCCGAACCTTGCCCCCCGACATCAGTTGCTTGAAGACCGAGGTGGCGATGTTCGAGGGGAGCGCGAAGCCGATGCCGTTGTAGTCGCCCGTGGAGGTCGCTATCTGCGAGTTGATGCCGATGACCTCGCCGCGCATGTTGACGAGCGGGCCGCCGGAGTTGCCGCGGTTGATGGCGGCGTCGGTTTGAATGAAGCGGCGGAAGCTCGCGCCCGGATCGGTCTGCCGCTCTTTGGTCGAGATGATGCCGGCGGTGACGGTCTGCTCTAAGCCGAACGGCGAGCCGACGGCCAGCACCCAGTCGCCGACCTGCGCGTCGTCGGAGTTGCCGAGCGTGACGGCGGGCAGATCGTGCCCGGCGTTGACCTTGATGACGGCGATGTCGGTCTCCTCGTCCATGCCGATGATTGTGCCGCGCAGCTCCTCGTTCGACTGGAGCTTGACCGTGATGCGCGTCATGCCCTCTACGACGTGGTAGTTCGTGAGGATGATGCCCT
The DNA here is from genome assembly GCA_035630035.1 of Pyrinomonadaceae bacterium. Classification (GTDB taxonomy): domain Bacteria; phylum Acidobacteriota; class Blastocatellia; order Pyrinomonadales; family Pyrinomonadaceae; genus QHXN01. Next base: position 1,324 of record DASQLL010000445.1, read on the forward strand.
TCGGGTCAACGATAAAGCCGCTCCCCACGCCGCGCGAAGGCCGGCGCGCGTGGCGTCGCAGCATATCGAGCAGGGGGTTGTCGCCGTCCTCGTCTTCGCCGTCCTCGCCGTCTTTGTCCGCGACCTGCGGCGCTGCCGAGACGGTGTCAATGTTGACGACCGCAGGCTCGACGCGGCGCGCGATCTCTGCGAACGAGGCCGACAGAGCTTCGGGCGCGCGCGCGACGCTCGCAACGCTCGCAGGCGAATCGTCGAGCGCGACGACGCTCGTGCGATTGAGCATCGCGCCGATGCCGACGCCCACGACGAGGCACGCCGTCGCCAGAGCAGCTATCCACACACGGAGTTTACGCAGGATGGTGCGCTCCGCATCAGTCGTCCGGCCCTTCGGGATTTGCAACATAAGAACTTCTCACCTTCAACTTCAAAGGAGTCCGAAAAGGTCATGCGAGCAGCGGCGTTTGCGAACCCGTTCCGAGTCGCATGCCGTGCCGCCGAACTGTGCGTCGAACGAGGTGGCTGGAAGCACAGGGGCGAGACCAGAGTATAACCAAAGCCGCCACGCGCCGCAAAGTCTATTATGCGACGGCAATAGAACGTTGGAGGCGTTTCCGCATATAAGGGTGTTATGCGGAATGATTCCGCATAACACCCCGTTTTAGCGTATTATGCGGAATCATTCCGCATATACGGTAGTTGGGCTGCTTCTTTATGGAGTAACGTATGTCACACTACAAATTGATAGTGGCCGAGAACAACGAACTTCAGGAACAAGTGCTCGCGCGATTCCGAGAACTTTTCCTAACTGCCGGGGAGCCGGACGGTGCTGCCCTTTACGGACTTTTTTCCCCTGCCAACGGACACATGACTGATATGTTTCTGAACGCCGTTGCCGTCGAACATTTTCCCCAACTTCTGGAAGAGTTTCCGGGTTGGGACGAGTTCAAACCACCTCCCCCCATCGGAACTAATTGGCTTGCTGGTGATCCCCGGTTGAATAACTATCCCGCTTCCCCGTGAACGGCGGCGCACCTTTCTTCAACCATTTGCACGTATCAGTTTTAATCCCGGCGGAGTAAATGCGAATATTGGTAATTGTTTGAAAGCTCATCAACTTCACATTATGGAGCCACTAACATGAAAAGAAGTCTCCTTGTTAGCTTGTGCCTATTGCTGTTAGGCACGTCAGCGTTCTCTCAAAGCAATCAGAAGCTTGCAAGCGTTACGAAGATTTATCTGGGAGAACTTGGTAAGGGCGAGGGAGCTGATTTGGTCCGGGAGAAAATTCGCTTACGCTTAATGAAATCTAAAAGATTTATTGTGGTTGAAACGGAAGAAGATGCCGATGCTATTCTCACCGGCGCAGTCGGTATTTCCTCAAATCAAGTTAGCTCAGTTTCTACGAATCCGGCGACGGGTCAAGTCACTGGGGGAGGGGCAACTGTTTATGAAGGGAGTGGTGTGGTAAGGCTGATTGATCCCAAAACCAAAGAAACGATTTGGATATACGAATACAAGCGCGGATTCTTCCGACCGCGAAGTGCTTCGGGCGATGTCGCGGGTAAAATCGTTAGCAGTCTACTTAAAGACACAAAGAAGGTTGAGGAGAAATCTAAGGAAGATAATCCAAAAAAGTCCTAGCGTGTTTTTCTGTACGCCGCAGCCCAATAACCCATCTGAGGGTGACGAGTCATGCAACTAACCGCGAACAGCGTTGATTTCATCCGCGAGACTTGGCTGTATCGAAGCTTGTGCCCTATCGAATCGAAAAGTATATTCGTCTCTGGAAGGAGCCGGTTTCAATGGTAACAAGAGAAGAGATTATCGCTGAAATTCAGAAAGTGCCGGAGAAGCATCTGGATGAACTGTATCGCATCATTAAGAAATATGAGGTGACAGGCGGAGAACCGGACGCGAATCAAAACGTCATGGCAAAGTTGCGCCAGATAAAGATTTCGGCACCGCCAGATTTCTCAATTAAGGCAAACTTGTATGATTTAGAGGAACAGAATGCCAAGTAGAATTTTCGTGGACACCTCGTTTGTCCTCGCGTTAATAAACGAGCGAGATCAGTACCACGACCAAGCTGAAAGCCTTTCCCATAAGTTTGAAAACTCGCTCCTCATTACAACCGGCGCAGTTCTTCTCGAAATCGGTAACGGACGACGCCAGTCAACTCATCTGAGACGTTCGCGTCAAGAGATTTCATAAGCTCATTCTACCCGACCGCCGACCTTCTTCCGCCTTCTTTCCTTTAGTCCTCCAGCGCAACTCCGAGACGATGACGCCCGCGACGACGAGCAGTGCGCCGATGGTAGCGCGCCCGCCCGTCCACTCCGCCGAGCCTCGCAGCAGCACGGCGAAGCCTGTGGCGAAGACAGGCTCAAGACTGAAGATGACTGCGGCGTGCGTCGCCGACATGCGCGCCTGCCCCCAAGTCCAGATGAGGAAGACGCCCACGGTCGCGACCGTCACAAGGTACGCGAGCTGCACGACGGCGCGCGCGCTCCACGCGAGCGGCTCGACCTCGCGCGCGAGTCCCTGCGGCAGCGATTCGACTCCCGCGAGCGCGGCGCAGGCGCGCACGACGAGCCACGCCGCAAGCAGGAGCGACGCGGCCACTATGATCTGTAGCGCGCTCAACTGTCGCACGTCGAAGCGTCGCGCGTAGACGCTCATCAGCGATACGTGCGCCGCGAAAAGTACGGTCGTGCCGAGCGTGAGCAGGTCGCCCGTGTTGAAGCCGCCCGCGCCGACGGGCGCGAGTATGAGCGCGCCGCCAACGGACGCGAGAATTATTCCGGCGAGGTTTTCGCGGCTCGGTCGAGCGCGGTAGAGCATGTACGCGACGACGGGGACGAGCGGCGTCGTGAGACCTGAGATGAAGGCCGACTTGGCGGGCGTCGTGAAAACAAGCCCCACGGTCTGCCCGACGAAGGCGAGGCCGATCAGGAGTCCGAGCGTCGCGCCCGCCTTCCAAGCCTCGCGTCCCGCGCCGAAGACCTGCCGCGGGAATAGCGCGGCGAACAGGAGCGCGGCGAGCGGCATCCTCAGCGCGAGATAGAGAAGCGGCGGCCAACTGTCGAGTATGTCGCGCGCGACGGCGAACGTCGAACCCCAGATGAGCGTCGTCAAAAGTATCGCGCCGTCCGCGCCGAGGTTGGATTTGAGTTTCACAGTTTTCAGTTTTCGGTTTTCAGTTTTCAGTTGTCCGTGGTGATGTGAGCGGGCGATCACTGCATAACGACTCCGGCCCAGCAATTTCTAAACTGAAAACTAAAAACTGAAAACTGAAAACTGTTCACGGTCTAAGCAAAACTTTCAGAACGCCCGGCGCGGCGGCTTGCTCCAATGCGCGCACGCCTTCGGAGAGCGGGAACACTTCGTGTATGAAGCTGTCAACGTCCACGGCGTCGCGGCGGAGCAGTTCGAGCGCGGGCGCGAATCGTCCGCAGCGCGAGCCGACGATGCTTATCTCGTCAACGACGACGGGCGCGGCGCTTATTTCCGTCGTGCCGTGGAAAGTTGACTTGAGCACCAGCGTGCCGCGCGGCCTGAGCAGGCGGAGCGCGGTCGCAAACCCGGACGCAGAGCCGGATGCCTCCACAGTCACGTCGAAGGCGCGGTCGAGTGAAGCGGGGAGGTCTTCGGCCTTCAACGTCTCGATGTTGCGCCGTCGCGCGATGTCGAGTTTCGATTGATGCCGCCCGACGAGCACGACGCGCGCGCGCGTCAAGACCTTCAGAGCCTGCGCGCAGAGCAGTCCGAGCTTGCCGTCGCCGACGACGGCTACGCGCATCTCTTCGCTGATGCTCACGCGCTCGGTGATGGCGCACGCGGCGGCGAGCGGCTCGCAGAAGACGGCGCGCTCGTCCGTTACTTCGTCGGGCACGATTAGGAGGTTCGCGGCGGGCAGTTGCAGCAGTTCGGCGAACGCGCCGTCGCGCCCGACGATGCCAAGCACCGTGCGCGCGGGGCAGTGTCGCGCATCACTTGCGCGGCACAATTCGCATCGCCCGCATCCTGCGTTTATCTCTCCGACGACGCGCCGCCCCACAAGCTCCTCCGCATCCGGCGCGCTCTCGACCACGCCGACGAACTCGTGCCCCGGCGTGCCCTCGAATCCCGCGTACCCTCGCACAATCTCAAGGTCTGTATTGCACACGCCCGCCAGCCGCACGCGCACCACGGCCTCGCCCTCGCGCGACGGCGCGGGCACGTCCGCAACGCTCAAACGGCTGTTCTCGAATCGGAGAGCTTTCATGTCGTGACAGGTGACAGGTGACGGGTGACAGGAAAGAACAGGTTTTATCCTGTCACCTGTCACCCGTCACCTGTCACGGCCTTTAGAATTTTTTCGCCAGCGTGTAGGCGTTCTTCGGAGTAAGCTCGACGGTCATCTCGCTGCCGGAGACGTTTATGGGCAGACGCCACGTTAGCTCGCGCGCGCCGTTGACGGTGGCATGCACCCACCACTTGCCGGGCGGGACGGCGAGGGCGGTCTCGCCGCGCGCGTTCAGCTCCGCCGTGAGCGGCTGGCGGTCGCCCATGAGCCGTGTCACGAACTCCTCGAAGCGTTGGCCGGGCCGCGGCTCGGAGATGAACTCGTTGCGCGCCGCGGTCATGCTGATGGGGTAGAGCTGGACGGGAATCTTTTCCGCCGAGACTGGAAAGCTCAAGTCTGAGGCGCGCAGGCGTATGTGCAAAAGCGTCGCCGCGCCGTGCTGCTCGTCGCGCACGCCGGAGACCGCGCCCTCGCCCGTCGGGAGCCGGCGGTAGACGCCCCACACCGCGGCGACGAGCGCGGCGACGAGCGCGACGCGCAAGATGTTCGCGACGAAATTACGTGTGAAGCTGTGCGTGCCGCTCATCCCGCCGACTCACTTCTTCAAGCCGCGCACGTATACGACCAGAGATTCGATCCGCGGCTCTGTCAACTTCTTTTTGAACGATGGCATCTTGCCCTTGCCGTTCGAGATCGAATTGAACAGACGCTCGTCCGTCACGTCCGCCTGCCACTGCGCGTCGGTCAGGTCACGCGCGTGATTGAACTTGGCCTTGAAAGTTTTGGCGCGACCGTCCTTGCCGTGGCACGTGTCGCAGTGCTTTTTGTAAAGCGCGGCGGCGTCCGTCGTCTGCGACGCGCCGTTCGCGTTCTTATTGTCCTGCGTCGCGTTCGCCCTCTGAGAGGCGGCGACTAAGCACAGAGCGGCGGCGAGCGTCGCGGCCAGCAAAACTTTTCTCATTTCGGCACCTCCCGCACGTTCGGCTTGCTTCACAGTCCCCGCGCCGACGCTTCAGGCCATCAAGCCCCTCTCGCGCAACGCGCTCGTCAGATCGTGGTCGGTCGGCACGGAGAGAATTTGCCCGGCCACGTCAACGGTCGGCTTGCGCTCCTTGCCGTCGTTGTGCTCGCGCACCCACGCGCCCGCGCGCTCGTCCGACTCTACGTTGACGTACTCGTAAGCGACTCCAAGCCGTTCGAGGAACGCGCGCGTTCGCTGCGTGTCCTCGCACCAGTTTGCTCCATAAACTTTTACTCCGAACATGCGCGCCCTCCTTTTGGATTCGGCGACATGATAACACGGACGCTCCAATTGCGGATTGCGGATTGCGGATTGCGAACTTTCGCGACGGGGAGAAGCGGGGACAGGGAGAAGGGGAGAAAGAAGCTGCGCTGTCAAACGTCTCCCCATCTCCCCATCTCCCCGTCTCCCCGTCTCCCTGTCCGCTTCTTAATCCGCAATCCGCAATCCGCAATTAACAGTGTTACAATACGCGTTCCAATCCTCCGGGTTGTCGGTTCGGGCTGGCTGACTCTTAAACAACGTGAGCGAAATAATCAGCGACGGCTTCCGCGACGAGTGCGGCGTGTTCGGCATCCACGGGCACGCGGAGGCAGCGCGGCTCGCCTACCTCGGCCTGTATCAATTGCAGCACCGGGGGCAGGAGTCGTGCGGCATCGTCGCCGCCGAAGGCGACACGCTCCGCTCGGAGCGCGCGATGGGACTCGTCTCCGAAGTCTTCAGCGAGGAGCGTCTGAACCGTCTGCCCGGCGCGAGCGCAATCGGCCACACGCGCTACTCTACCGCGGGCGAGGTCTCCATTCGCGAGGCGCAGCCCTTCCTCATCGCGTGCAGGCACGGACAGATCGCCGTCTGCCACAACGGCAACCTCCCCTTCGCGACGGACGAGCGCAAGCGGCTCGAACGCGAAGGCGCGATTTTCAACTCGACCTCCGACACCGAAGTCGTCCTGCACCAGCTCGCGCGCTCGCGCGCAGCTACCGTCGAAGAGGCCGTCGCTGAAACCTTGTGCGAGACCGAGGGCGCGTTCTCGATGCTCTTCCTGACGCCTGACGCGCTCATCGCCATACGCGACCCGCGCGGCTTTCGCCCACTCGCGCTCGGACGATTAGGCGACGCTTGGGCCGTCGCGTCCGAGACGTGCGCGTTCGATCTGATTGACGCAGAGTACGTGCGCGACGTAGAGCCGGGCGAGATGGTCGTGATAACGAGCGAGGGACTCAGCTCCTCTTTCCCGCTCCCGCAGCGCCCGCACTCGTTCTGCGTCTTCGAGCACGTCTACTTCTCGCGCCCCGACTCGCTCGTCTACGGTCGCTCGGTCAACGAGTCGCGCCACAAGATGGGCAAGCGCCTAGCAATCGAGCAGCCATCGGACGCAGACCTCGTCGTGCCCGTGCCAGACTCCGGCGTCGCCGCCTCAATCGGCTACGCCGCGCAATCGGGCCTCCCGTTCCGCTTCGGCCTCGTGCGAAACCACTACGTCGGTCGAACCTTCATCGAGCCGAAGCAGTCCATCAGAAGTTTCGGCGTGCGCGTAAAATTGAACCCTGTGCGCGACTTGATAAAGGGCCGCCGCGTCGTGTTGATTGACGACTCGATTGTGCGCGGCACGACCTCGAAGAAGATCGTGCGTATGGTGCGCGAGGCGGGCGCGCGCGAGGTTCACGTCCGCATCAGTTGCCCGCCGACGGTCAGCCCTTGCTACTACGGCGTTGACACGCCGGACAAGGCCGAGCTTATCGCGGCGCAGATGTCGGTCGAGGAGGTCTGCGACTTCATAGAAGCCGACTCGCTCGGCTACCTTTCTCTGAAAGGGATGCTCGAAGCCGTCGGCCTGCCCGCCGGCTCGTCCTGCGCCGCCTGCTGGACGGGCGACTACCCGACGCGCATCAACTCGAACGCCGAGACGCAGTACGCGCGCGAGCACGAGCCTGTACCGTCGGACTAAAGTATGAAGTCAGAACGCTGAACGATGAACATAAAACTTCTGCTTTAGTTCATCGTTCAGCGTTCCGACTTCTGCGTTCCCTTTCTGGAGGTGTGTTGAGTGGCCCAAGGTAGGAAAGGATGCGGGTGCGCGCTGGTGGCGGTCGTCGCCGTCCTTCTCGTCGGCGCTATCGTCGGCTGGTTTTTGGTCGTCAAGCCGTGGATGGAGAAGCGGCGCGTGTATGAGCCGCCGCCGCCCGCGTCGGGCGACGAGGTGAAGGTCGTCACGCTCGACGTTGGGCAGGGCGACTCGATCCTCATCATCACGCCGGGCGGAAAGACCGCGCTCGTTGACGCGGGCGAGCCGGGCGACGGCAAGATAGTTCTGGCGGCGATGAAGAAGTACGGCGTTGACCACATTGACCTCCTGATCGCGACGCACGCGCACGCGGATCACATAGGCGCGGCGGACGAAGTCATACGCGGCACGAGCGTCGCGCACGTCGTCTACAGCGGCGTGCCCAACACGACGAAGAACTACGCGGACTTCCTCAAGGCGATTGACGAGAAGAAGGTTGACCTCATACGCGCGCAGCCCGGACAGACCTTCGAGCTTGGCGGCGGCGCGATCATGCGCGTGCTTGCGCCCATCGAGCCGTTCTTCACGAAAGAAGAGTTGCGCTCAGGCGGCAACGAGCCGAACGCGAACTCGGTCGTGACGCGGCTCGACTACGGCGCGTTCTCGATGCTGCTCACGGGCGACGCGGAGGCGCAGACCGAGGAGCGCTTGTTGAAGACGGACGCGAACGTGCGCGCCACGGTTCTGAAGGTCGGGCACCACGGCTCGAAGTACGCGACCTCCGAACAGTTCCTCAAGCGCGGAGAGTTCAAGGCGGCAATCATCTCGGCGGGGATGGACAACCGCTACGGCCACCCTTCGCAGGAGGCGCTCGACCGCTTGAAGGCCGCCGGGATAAAAATCTACCGGACGGACTTCGGGGGCGAAGTCCTCATCTCGACGCGCGGGCAGGAGGGCGACGTGAAGATAACGACCGCGCGCGAGCCTAAAGCCGGCGAAGATATTTGGGCAGGCCGCCCCGCGCTCCGCGACGACTCAGCCAAGCGCGGCTTCATAGACTTCGGCGACCTGCCGCCCGCGCCGAAGCCGAAGGACGAGGCTAAGGGCACGAGTAATACGAGCAAGTCGAAGAAGGCCGGCGGCGAGCGTTGAGCCACAGCGCGCGGCGCTGCCAGCCGCCTCAGAGCATTATGGTCATCATCCGCGCGGAAAATGCGGAAGACCGCGAGGCAGTCCGCAAAGTCAACGAGTCGGCCTTCGGTCGCGTCGGCGAGGCTGATCTCGTTGACGCGTTGAGGGAGAACGAACCGCGACACATCTCGCTCGTCGCCGACGATGACGGGCGCGTCGTCGGCCACATCTTCTTCAGTCCCGTCACGGTCGAGTCGAGCGCGGGCGACTGGGCCGCGATGGGGCTGGCCCCGATGGCCGTCCTCCCTGAGTTTCAGGGGCGCGGCGTCGGCTCCGGCCTTGTGCGCGAAGGTCTGGCGGAGTGTCTGCGCGCCGGCCACGAAGTCGTAGTCGTGCTGGGGCACGCGGACTATTACCCGCGCTTCGGCTTCACGCCCGCGAGGTCGCTGGGGATCGAATGCGAGTTTCCCGTGCCTGAAGAAAATTTCATGGTTGCCGAACTCAAGGACGGCGCGCTGGCCGGTCGCAAGGGGAAGGTTAGATACAGGCCGGAGTTCCGCAGCGTCTGACGCCCGGCGCGGCGGTCGTCATTCGAGGTAGAGTAGCGTATGAGTCCAGAGAGCAAAGGTCACTCAAAGTCGAAGCGCACGCGCGGGGTCGTTGATCGCGTCGAGGACGGCGGCACTGCTGTCGTAATGGTCGGCGACGACGAGAGCGTCAAGGTCGAGCTGCCAGCCTCGCTCCTCCCCGCCGGTGCGGACGACGGCAGCCACCTCGTCATCACCATTTCGCTCGACGAAGGCTCGCGCAAGAAGGCGGAAGATAACGTAAAGGCTTTGCAGGAAAAACTTGAGAAACGCGGCGGCGGGGATGAGAAGAAGAGTTTCAAGCTTTGAGTCAAACAGATGGCTACTTTAACGGCTGAGGCTAAAGCGCAGAACGTCAGCGTCACCGACGACACACTCGCGGTTGACCTGAGCGACGGGCGCACAATTTCAGTTCCCCTCGCTTGGTTTCCCAGACTCCTGCACGGGACGCCGGAGGAGAGGAACAACTGGCGCTTCATCGGCGACAAGGAAGGGATTCACTGGCCCGATCTGGACGAAGACATCAGCGTCGAAAACCTGCTCGCGGGAAAACCCTCCGGCGAGAGTCAAAGCTCATTCAAGCGCTGGCTGGAAAAGCGCCCGACGCGGTGACGAGTAAAAATGAGCAAATCAATCACATACTCCGACGCCGGCGTCTCGATTGACGCGGCGAACGCGGCGGTCGAGAAGATCAAGCGGCTGGCGCGCGGGAC
>DASQLL010000446.1:0-2634 GCA_035630035.1 Pyrinomonadaceae bacterium
GAGTGATAAGTGATGAGTGATAAGTGATAAGAAAAACATCTCGCAATTTCTTATCACTTATCACCCAACACTTATCACCAGTCTTATGAGCAGTGCCCTCGAATCCCCTTCCCGCGTCGTTGAATCCGTGGACGTAACTGCCGGACGCGAGGCGCGTGCGCTGGTCATCGCGCTGGCCGGCAATCCGAACGCGGGCAAGACGAGCATCTTCAACGCGCTCACGGGACTCAGACAGAAAGTCGCGAACTATCCCGGCGTCACGGTGGAGCGCAAAGAAGGCGTCTGGGCGCTCGCGCCGGACTTGCCGCCCGCAAGCCTGATTGACCTGCCCGGCCTCTACAGCCTCGACGCCGCCTCGATTGACGAGCAGATAGCGCGCGACATTCTGACCGGGCGCATGAACGAGACGCCCGCGCCCGACGTGATCGTCGCCGTCGTTGACGCGACGAACCTCGAACGTAACCTTTATCTGGTCACGCAGCTTCTTGAGATGGGTCGGCCCGTAGTCGTCGCACTGACGATGGTTGATCTTGCCGAGCGCGCGAAGATCGAAATCAATGACGAAAAATTAAGCGAGTCGCTGGGAGTTCGCGTCGTGCCGGTCACGGCGAGGCAGCGGCGCGGACTCGACGAGTTGGCGCGCGCGGTTTTGGACTCCGTCGGATCGGACGCCCCCGGCGCGCAGTGGCGTCTGTCATTGCACGCCGAGGAGGAGGTCAAGCGGCTCGCAGGCGACGGGTGGCAGGGTCGCGCGGAGGCTATGCGCGACCTGTACGCGGACGAGTTGCCTGAAGACGAGTTGCGGCGCGAAGCAGTCGGGCTGGCGCGCGAGCGTCTGGCTAGCGCGAACCCGCAGTGGTGGCAAGAGCCTGTGACGGCGCGCTACAGATGGATTGAGGGCATAGCCGCGAGCGCAACGCCCGGCGCGCGCGACGAGAGACCGGGCGCGACCGAAAAGATTGACAACCTCGTCACGCACAGGCTCTTCGGCCCGCTCATCTTTCTGCTCGTGATGGCCGTCGTCTTTCAGGCAATCTTCTCTTGGGCGACGCTGCCGATGGACTTGATAGATCGCGGCTTCGGCTCGCTCGGCGAGATCGTGCGCGCGCAGATGCCCGCTGGACTTCTGACCGACCTGATCGTTGACGGCGTCATCGCGGGCGTGGGCGGCGTGCTCGTGTTCCTGCCGCAAATCCTTCTGCTCTTCTTCTTCATCGCGCTTCTGGAAGACAGCGGCTACATGTCGCGCGCGGCGTTTCTGATGGACAGGTTGATGCGCGGCGTGGGACTTCACGGCAAGGCTTTTATGCCGCTGCTGTCGAGCTTCGCGTGCGCGATTCCCGGCATCATGGCGACGCGCACAATCGAGAACCCGAAAGATCGTCTGGCGACCATCATGATCGCGCCTTTCATGAGCTGTTCGGCGCGGCTTCCTGTCTACACGCTGATGATCGCGGCGTTCTTCACGGACAGGAAGCTGTTCGGCTTCTTCTCGGTCGGCGCGCTTCTGATTCTTTCGATGTATTTGCTTGGCATCACCGTGGCGGTCGTCGTCGCGTGGATTTTGAAGCGCACGATCTTGAAATCGCCGCCCCCTCCGCTCGTCCTTGAGCTTCCGCCGTACCGCGTGCCGAGCCTGCTCAACATCGCGCAGACGATGCGCTCGCGCTCTTGGCTCTTCGTGAAGCGCGCGGGCACGGTGATTCTGACCATCTCGATTCTGCTATGGGCGCTTATGACCTTCCCGCGCTCCGAGCAGAAGCCCGTGCCGGACGCGCAGGAAGGCGCGGCGGTGCAGGCCGCACGTGAGACAGGCGTCGAGGCGAGGGGCAAGCCCGCGCCGGGGACTGCCGCACAGGCGCCGGAATTCGCGGGCGATGAGGGCGAGCAGATGCGGCAGAGCTATGCGGGGCGTCTCGGCCAGCTCATCGAGCCGGTCATCAGGCCGCTCGGCTTCGATTGGAAGATGGGCATAGGGCTTGTCGCATCGTTCGCGGCGCGCGAGACGCTCGTCTCGACGCTGAGCATCGTCTACAACGTCGGCAAGGACGCGGAGGCCGAGTCGCCGTCGCTCATCGAGGCCGTGCGGCAAGCGAAGAGACCCGACGGGACTCCGGCGTGGACGCCGCTCGTCGCGGTCTCGATGATGGTCTTCTTCGTGCTGGCGTGCCAGTGCATGTCAACGGTCGCGGTCGTGAGGCGCGAGACGAACTCGTGGCGATGGCCGCTCTTCATGGTCGCTTACATGCTCGCCATCGCATACGTCGCATCTTTCGTCACTTATCAGGGCGGGCGGCTTTTAGGTTTGGGTTAGAAGTTATGGCTTTCGACTGGCAGTCAATCGCCGTCGCGCTCATCGTCGCAGCCGCGCTCTTTTACGTCGCGCGACGCGGACTCGCGCGCCTTCGCTCTTTTCGCGGCGGCGCGGCGAGTGTCGAATCGAGCTGCGCGACGGGCTGCGGCAATTGCGGCGACGAAAAAGCTGCTGCGCGACCGGCGAACGTTTTGATTCAGATTCGTCCGTCGCGAGGTGGCGGGCAAGACAAATCGGCCTGAAGCGACGCAAAGTCAGAAACGCGAGCGTGAGCGAGCGTGTCACTCTTGATGTAGACACGCTCGCTCACGCTCGCGTTT
>DASQLL010000447.1:0-20514 GCA_035630035.1 Pyrinomonadaceae bacterium
TATCGAAGGCAGATGTTCGAGCCGGGTGCGATGGGCTGGAAGTACTCGCACGAGTGGATAACGACGCACAGGGGCGAAGTCGAGAAAGTTTTGGCCGCCGTCCGCGAGCGCGGCCCCGTCCGCTCGTCAGATTTTGCGCGCACGGACGGCAAGCCGGGCGGCTGGTGGGAGTGGAAGCCTGAGAAGCGCGCGCTTGAGATGCTCTTCACCGCGGGCGAGCTGATGATCGCGCGCCGCCAAAACTTTCAACGTCTCTACGACCTGCGCGAGCGCGTGCTGCCCGCTTGGGACGACGCACATCTTCCGCCGCGCGGCGAAGCGCGACGCGCGCTCGCGCTCAAGGCCGTGCTCGCGCTCGGCGTCGCGACCGCGCGCTGGGTCGGAGATTATTTTCGGACGGGAAGGAAAGAGACCGCGCAGATCGTCGCGCAGTTAGCGGAAGAGGGGGCGCTGCTCCGCGTCAAGGTCGAAGGCTGGAGCGAGGACGCTTACGCGCATCCCGACAACCGAAGGCTTCTCAAGTCCGCCGCGGCGGGGAGCTTGCGACCGACCTTGACGACACTGCTCTCGCCCTTCGACCCGCTCGTATGGGATCGCGAGCGCGCGCGCGAAGTGTTCGGCTTCGACTATCGTCTGGAATGCTACACGCCCGCGCCGAAGAGGACTTACGGTTACTTCACGCTTCCCATCCTGCGACGCGGCGCGCTCGTGGGCCGACTCGACCCGAAGGCACACCGCAAGGACGGCGTCTTTGAGGTGAAGTCGCTCTACCTTGAGCCGGGAGTTGACGCGACCGAAGAGCTTATCGCAGACCTTGCCTCCGCGCTGCGCGAGTGCGCCGCTTGGCACAAGACGCCGAAGGTCGTCGTCCGCCGCTCCGAGCCGAAGCGCGTCGCGGCCCAGCTCAGGAAAGCTCTGAAATGAACTTCATGCGCGCGTTGCCGACGTTGCGAGCCGTAGCTAAAATCCGGCGTGGTGACGTGACAGCAATCGCCGGGATGGGCTATGCTCTGACGCTTGGCAGTCGTTCGGAATCGTAGCAATTCGGTCGCATCAATTCCGCAATCCGAAATCCGCATTCCGCAATCGGGAGAGGTGCAAGAGTGGTTGAATTGGCAGCACTGGAAATGCTGTGTACGGGGAACCGTACCGTGGGTTCGAATCCCACCCTCTCCGCCAACACATTTGGCGGACGCGCCGCAGCGGAGACTTTCAAACATGCGTAAGGCTGGAGCATTCGTAATCGCGCTTTGTCTACTGCTTGCGCTCGCGTCGTTCGCGCCCGCCGCGCAGAGGCGTCGCGGCAAGCCACGGCCTAAGCCCGCGACCGTGTGCGGCGACCCGACCGCGACGTGTCGCACGACCGTCGAGTTCCAGCCGCACCAGTTGCCTTTCCTCCTCGCGTCGGACGCCGTGATTTACGACACGGAGGAGTTCTACGCAGTCATACTCAAAAGCGTGCGCGACGATAGCGGTGGGCAGGACTGCGAGGTCTTCGTCCCCGAGTCCGAACGCGTTGAGGCGCAGACGCTCTTCCCGCACAACAAGGTCTTCGCCTCGCGCTGCTTCGAGCCGGGCGATCTGTACTACACGAACACTGCACAGAATCAGCAGTTCATGGCCGTCTACGCGGGCCGCACGCGCGCCGAGGCGAACGCGTTGCTCGCGAAAGTAAAGGCCACGGGCAAGTACAGCGGCGCGAACCTGCGGCGCATGCACGCTGGATTTAATGGAACGTGATACCGCGACCATTCGTCGGCAGCCCCTCTGCGTAGTCGTCGGGTCGGACGCTCGGTTTGCCAGCACGACATCAAAGAGTTAAAGTCTGTAGCTGAAAGCCGAATAGCCAATAGCTAATCGCTAAAAGCTGCTTGAAAACTTATCGGACTTCGGGCTCCGCACAACGCCCGCCCCGCGAACCCCGCCAGGCCGGGAACGGAGCAACGGTAGCGGCGGCGGCGTGTGTTGCGGGTCAGTCCGGAGTCCGGCCACATCTCGAAAAGAGTTGCCGCGGGCAACTTGCGAGGCTTGCCGAAGCGTGTCGCGTTGGAGCAAAATCCAGCGTCACTAGGTTTCCAAAGCCGCCGTAGCCCGCGGCAACTCTTTTTCGCTTCGCCGTGAAAATAAACTTCAAACGTCTCGACCACGTTCAAGTCTGCGTCCCGCGCGAGGCCGAAGGCGCGGCGCGCGAGTTCTACGGCGGACTGCTCGGACTCGAAGAGATAGAGAAGCCGGAAGTCCTCAAAAAGAACGGCGGCCTCTGGTTCGAGATCGCCGACGTGCAGTTGCACGTCGGCGTCGAGGACTCGGTCGCGCCGTCCAAGCGCCACCCCGCGTTCGAGGTCGAGCGCGTCGCCGATGTCAGAGCTTATCTTGAGCGCAGCGGCGTCCGCACGAAAGACGAGCCGTCGCTCCCCGGCGTCGAAAGGTTCTCTTTCTTCGACCCCTTCGGCAACCGCATCGAACTTTTAGAAAAGACAAAAGCTAAGAGCTAGCAGCTAAAAGCTAACAGCCTCCCATGACCTATCAAGTCATCGCACGAAAGTGGAGACCGCAGACCTTCGAGGAGGTCACGGGCCAAGAGCACATCACGCGCACGCTCCGCAACGCGGTCGAGCACGAGCGTCTTCATCACGCGTATCTTTTTTCGGGCGCGCGCGGCGTGGGCAAGACCACAACAGCGCGCCTGCTCGCGAAGGCCGTCAACTGCCACAAGTCAGACAAGCCGACGCCGACGCCCTGCCGCACGACCGACGCCGACGCGTGCCCTTCGTGCCAAGAGATTGCCGAGGGGCGCTCGATTGACGTGCTTGAGATTGACGCCGCCTCGAACACAGGCGTTGACAACGTGCGCGACGCGATCATCAACACCGTCGGCACGCGACCCGCGCGCGACCGTTACAAGGTCTTCATCATTGACGAAGTCCACATGCTCTCCGTCGCGGCCTTCAACGCGCTTCTGAAGACGCTCGAAGAGCCGCCGCCGCGCGTCCTCTTCGTCATGGCGACGACGCACGCGCACAAAGTCCCCGAAACGATTCTCTCGCGCAGCCAGCAGTTCGAGTTCCGAACCATCTCGACGGCGAGGATCGGCGAGCGCCTGCGGCTCATCGCCGACGCCGAAAAAATCAAAATCTCCGACGACGCGCTCAAAGAGATTGCGCGCGCGGGCGAAGGCTCGATGCGCGACGCGCAGTCGGCCTTCGATCAGGTCATAAGTTTCAGCGAAGGCGAGATCGGAACCGAGGACGTGGAGGCCGCGCTCGGAATCGCAAGCACGGAGATGCTTTCGCGCGTCGTGCGCGCCATCGCGGAAGGAAAACCGGCGGAGGTGCTTGCGGTCGTTGACGAGCTGGCGGCGCGCGGCCACGAGCTTCGCAACTTCTGCCGCGACCTGCTCGCGCACCTGCGCGACATGCTCGTCGTAAAAGTCATGGGCAACTCCTCTGCTATCTCGGACGCTACCGAAGAGGAACGGAAGGCGCTCGCGGGCGAGGGCCGCGACTTTTCGGAATCAGACCTCGTGCGCTTCTTCCACAGCCTGACGGAGACCGAGACGCTCCTTCGCGACAGCAGCGCGCACCCGCGCTATCAACTTGAGATCGGACTCGTGAAGCTCGTAGAGATGCGAAGGCTCGCGCCGCTCGGCCAGATAGTCGAGCGTCTGAACGCGCTCGAAGAAGCCTTGCGAACCGGGCGCGCGCCTTCGGGGGGCGCAGGCGCGCAGACCCCGCCCGCGCCGCAGGCGCCCGCCGGAATACCGCCCCAACGCGGCAGCGCAGCCGGAGGCGGCACAACCTCTTTCTCCGCGCGAAGCTCGAACGCCGAACCACCCACAGCCGCCCGCGCGCCTAAGCCGGACGAGTCGAACGACGCGGGCATTCGCGACACTACGCCGACCCCCTCGACGACTGCGACGACTGCGACACCTCCGTCGGCTGCGACAACTGCGACGCCTCCGACATCTTCGACAGCGACGCTTTCATCCGCAGCGACGCCGAACCTCAAACTCGTCCCGCCCCCGCAGGCGTCTTCGGGCGGTGCGCCCTCGTTCGCGGGCGACGCGGCCTCGCGCGCGAGCGAAGCGCCCTTCGCGCTCGCGAACGGCGAAGCCACGCCCGCGAACCTTTTCGACGCGCCGCGCACAGGCGAGGACAGGGTCGGCCAGCCCGTCGCGCTCGCGGCTGCGCCCGCGTCACACGCGAGCGGCGCGGGGGTCGCGCCCGCACACGACACCGCGCGCCCGCGCGACGAGTCGGACGAGTCGGCGCGCATCAAGCGAGGTCTTGAGGAGCGCGGCAGGCCCTTGCTCGCCGCCGCGCTCGACGGCGCGAAGCGTTTAGTGATCGAAGGCGAAGAGGTGCGCGTCGTGTTCGCGCCTGAAGGCAAGCACCTGCGCGACACCTTGTCGAAGCCGGAGAACATGCGACTTCTGCGCGAGGTGTGCTGCGAAGTTCTGGGGCGTGCCGTCGGCATCTCATTCAGAGACGCAGGTGAACAGATAGAGGGACAACTCGCGCCCGAAGACGAGGCGCGTCGCGAGCAGAGGCGTTTGCGCGAGCAGGTCGAGAGCAATCCCGCCGTGCAGAAGATGCTGAAGACATTCCGCGCGGAGATCGTCGAAGTGCGACCGAAGGAGAACGCCCCGCAGTAGACGACGCGCGACGCGAGCGAGCATAGAGGGCAACACATCGCTCTTAACTTTTGCCGCGAACAAACGCGCGCCGCGTCGCGTATAGCCGGGAACGGAGGTTTTAGAAGATGCGCGATCCCTTCATTGCAGGCATTCTCAGTTTCCTTATCCCCGGCCTCGGCCAGATTTACAACGGCCAGATTTTCTGGGGCATACTCTGGCTCGTGCTTACAGGCGTCTCTTGGATCGGCTCGGCGGGCACGCTCGGCTGGATAACACACATCATCGCCGCCTACTTCGCATACAGCTACGCCAAAGAGCATCCCGTCAGGGTCTGACGGGAAGGCAAAAGGCAAGAGGCAAAAGGCAAAAGGCAAAAGTGAAAGACAGCCGTTAGCGGCCCGGTATCTTTCACTTTTGCCTTTTGCCTTTTGCCTCTTGCCTTCTATCGCGGCTTCGCCGTCGGCGGCGTGGCGCGCGGGATGTCGTCTTCGAGTATGGGGGCGGCGGCGTCCGTCTGATCTTGCGGGTTGAGTTTGGGCGCACCGCGCAACGCGGGAGGCAGACGTGGGCGCGGGACTTTGACGGTGGCGACCGAGTCCGTGCGCTTTAAGATCGTGCCGCCGCGCCCCACGACCCAAGCCGAAGAGCCGCCGTGGTACGACGCGCCGAATAGCGATGCGCTCGTTATCGTCGGTTGCATCTCCCACTCTTCGCCGCCGTTCGCGGTTCGCAGCACGCGCCCCTGCTCGCCCACGACCAACACGTCGTCGCGCGTCGCGGCGGCCACCGAATAGAAGTTTACTTTGACGCCCGCCTCCTGATCCTTCCAAGTCTTCCCGCCGTCGTCCGTCCGCAAGATAAGCCCGCGCTCGCCGACGACGTAGCCGCGCCCGCCCTCTGTGAACGTGAGGCCGTAGAGCCACTCCCTCGCGTTGATCTCGACTTGCGACCAAGTCTCGCCGCCGTCCTCCGAGCGAAGCAGCGCGCCACTTGATCCGACGGCGACCGCGGTCTTCTCATCCGCGAAGGCCACGGCTTCGAGCCAGCTCTTCGTGCCCGAACGCCGCGCGCTCCAAGTCTCGCCGCCGTCCTCCGTCTTCAGAATCCGCCCGCCCGCGCCGACCGCGAGGCCGAGCTTCGCGTCGAAGAAAGAGACGCCGAACAAGTCTTCGTCAACATCCGTGGGCACGATCTCCCACGTGAGGCCGGCGTTGAGGGAGCGCAAAAGCGTGCCGCGCTCGCCGACGGCGACTCCGTCCATCTTGTTCGCGAAGAAGATGCCGTGCAGTCGCGCGGTCGTCCCCGTCAGGCGCAGCGTCCAGCGCTTGCCGCCCGAAGACGTGTAGAGGACTCGACCGCGCGAGCCTACGGCCCAGCCGCGCTCGCCGTCGAGGAAGAAGATGTCCGCGAGGTCGTCGCGCCCGCCGTCGGTCAGGCGTCGCCACTCGATGCCGCCGTCGTCAGTCCGAAGTATCAGCCCGTCGCGCCCCGCGGCCCATCCCGTCCGCTCGTCCGCGAAGTGTACGGCGGCGAGCCGCGGCCTCGTCTTGACGCTCACGGGAAACCACGTCGCGCCGCCGTCGCTCGTTGTCAAGACCTGTCCCTCGTCGCCCGTCGCCCAACCGTGCTGCTCGTCCGCGAAGAAGACCGAGAGAAGGTCTGTGCGTAGAATCATCTCGACTCGCGTCCAAGTCTCGCCGCCGTCCTCCGTGCGAAAGATCGTACCGCCCAAGCCCACGGCGACGCCCCTTTGCGAGCCGCGCGCGAAGGCGACCGAGGTGAACGGCAGGCCCGACTTTACGGAGCGGTCTGTCCAAGTCGCGCCGCCGTCGCGCGTCGTGACGAGCGCGCCCGCGTCGCCGACCGCCGCGCCTGACGTAGCGTCCGCGAACGAGACCGAGAACAGATGTGCGCGCACGCCCGACTTCTGCGCCGTCCAAGTCCGCCCGCCGTCCGCGGTCTTAACAATCTGCCCGTAGCTGCCGACGGCCCAGCCGTGCAGCGCGTCCGACGCGAACGCCACGCTGAAGAGGTGATCCTTAACGCCCGTCTGTCGCAAGACCCAGCGTCTCCCTCCGTTGTCGGTCGTCAAAACTTGACCGCGCGCGCCGACCGCGACCGCGCGCTTCGCGTCCTTCACGAACAGCCCGTAGAGCGCGACGGGCGTCGCGGCGTGCTGCTCCTGCCAACGAAAGCCTCCGTCCTTCGTACGAAGTATGACGCCGTCCGCGCCCACGGCCCACCCCGTCAGCTTGTCCGGCGCGAAACGCACAGCGTATATCGCGTTCCCCTGCGGCAGAGGGTTCTGCCAAGCCCAAGCGCGCTCCGCCTGCTGCGCCCACGTGCCCGCCGCGCACACGGCAACACACGCGAGGCACAGAAGCCAAGCGCGCGCGCGTTGGGTCATTGATGCTTTGACACTCATCGGAAAACTGCGGAGCGGTCGGGGAGAGAATTTTAGCCTTTAGACGTTCGATTGGCTAACGTGGCGAGTAAAGCTTTGGATGGCACTGTCATAAAAACACGTCACGCAGCTTCGACATACTCTGCGAGACTCGTCGGCTCCGGTATCGGCAATCCGTCCTCGCGCATCCCGCGCAAGTGTAATTCAACCGCCTCGCTCATGCGCCGCTTCACTTCTTCGAGGGTCTTGCCGGTGACGATGCAACCCGGCAGGTCGGGCAAATAAGCCGAATAGTTCCGCTCGCCTTTTTCGATAATCATCGCGTAACGCATACTTGCTTCTCCTTACTTCGTCAGCCCCGCCTGCGTCAGAATGCTTTTCAGTGTTTTCGGATGAATGTCGTCACGCAGATGCCCAGAGACCGTGACACGCCCCGGCTTGGCTGGATGCTTAAACTGTCGATGACTTCCCTCAGTCACAACCAAATACCAGCCGTCACCCTTCGGCAGCTTCAGAATCTCACGAACCTTCATTCTCGACTAATCATAAGAGAGCCGGAAGAAAATCGGAAGACATTCAATGCAAACTAGACGCCGCATTACTGCTTAATCTCTTCGGCAACAGCCGCGGCAGCCTTGCTCAGTGCATCCTCGTCGGCGTGGCCCGCGGCGGCGATGCGGCGCGCGGCGAGGTCAACCGCTTCCTGCGCGACGTGGCCCGCGTGGCCTTTGACCCATTCCCAATTTATCTCGTGCGGGGCGGCGGCCTTGTCGAGACGCGCCCACCATTCGTGATTGGCCTTGCGCCTAAAGCGGCCCGACATCGTCTCGACGACGTAGCGCGAATCGCTCAGCACGCGGACGCGGCAAGGCTCGCGCAGTTGTTCGAGGCCGAGCGCGGCGGCGGCAACTTCCGCCTGCTGATTCGTCGCCGATCCGAGGTATTCGCCGAACGCGCGCCACATGCCGCGAAAGCCAAGAAGCGCGACCGCCGCCGCGCGCGTCGTCTCTTGACCGTTGCCGAGGCTCGACCCGTCGCAGTAGATGACAACCTCTTTCGGAGGTAGTGACGGGGAGACGCGGGGACGGGGAGACGCGGAGATAGTTTCCGCTTCCTTTTCCCCGCGTCTCCCCGTCTCCCCTTCGCCGCGTCCCTTCTTCATCATGCGACCTCTTGCGCCTCGCCGCGCGTGACGGCGACGACGTGGTCAACCGTCTGCTCGAAGGTGTCGTCGTGCGAGATGACGAAGAGCTGGTCGAAGTCGCGCACCTGCCCGATCTGCTGCGCGAGACGCTCGCGCCGCTCAGCGTCCATGTTCACCGTCGGCTCGTCGAAGAAGGCGACGCGTATGTCGGAGAGTTGTTTGAGGAGCGCGAGCCTGATCGAGAGCGCCGCGACCATCTGCTCGCCGCCCGAAAGATTTATGAAGGAGCGTTCGTAGCCGCCCTCTTCGAGAAGGATGTCGTACTCCTTCGTCCAGCGCAGAGCGCGCCCGCCTTCGCCCGTTATTTCTCGGAAGAGTTGGTTGGCCTCAATCGAGATGTTGTACAGATAACTCTCCGTGACGAGCGGCCCGGCCTTCTTGAGCGTGTCGCGTATGAAGTCGGTCGCCGCATACAACTCTTCAAGCCGCTCCTTCGCGCGGAACTCGTCGCGGAGCGACGCGCGCACCTCGTCGAGCCGCGAGACTTCCGCGGCCAGAGACTCCGCGCGCTCTCGCGCCGATTCGAGCTGCGCCGCGGTCGCAGCCGCACGCTCGCGCGCGAGCGCGAGAGCGCCGCGCTCCTCAGAGTGACGCTCGCGGTCGTAGGCGGCGACGGCCCTCTCGTGAGCTTCGCGCGCGGCATCGGCGTCTTGCGCGGCCTGCGCCGCACGCGCCTCGGCCCCTTTCACTTCGGCCTCGCGCGCGGGCAGCGTCCTCGCGAGCGACTCGGACTCGACGTATTCGCGATGCCCTTGCGCCGTCGCGTCGCGTCGTGCAGATGCCTGCGTCCAAGCCGCGTCCAGCCCTGCAAACTTCTTCAGCTTCTTGTCGAGCGCGAGCGTCTGTTTCCGCAGGACTTCGAGCGCGTCCTGCGCGCCGCGCATCTCCGTCGTCAAAGCCGGCTCGCGCTCGGCCTCCGCGCGCAACGCGGCGGCGCGACCGCGCGGGTCTGCAAGCTCGCGCAAGGCGCGCTCGACGCCCGTCATGTCTTCGGCGACGACCGATTCCGCGCTCGCGTCGGCGGCCACCTGCTCGCGCTCCTCCTTCTTCGCCTTGCCTTCGTCTTCGATCTCGCGCAGGCGGTCGCGCAGAGGCTCAAGCTCCGCGTAGCGCATCGCCTCGTCGCGCGCGACCTTGAGCGCGCCGTCAATGCCGAACAGCTCGGTCTGCAACTCGTCCTTCAACTCTTCGCTCGCGTCCGCAAGCCCGGCAAGCTCCGCGTCAATCTTCGCGAGCGCGGCCTCGCGACCTCGCAGCGATTCGCGCTCCTCCGCGAGACGCGCGCGCGACGACTCGAAGAGCGCGGCGTTGCGTTCGGCCTCGCGCGCGGCCCGCAGAGATTTGACGACGACCGCGCTCTGTTTCTCGACCGCGCCGAGACGGGCGCGATTCTTTTTCAGAGCTTCGCCGAAGTAGGTATCGAACGTCTGGCCCTCGCCGAAGGAGGTGCAGCGCTCGCCGAGGATTGGGCAGACGCCGCCCTTCGTCTCTTCGCGGATTTTCTCTTCGCGCTCGATTGACGCGCGCAAGGCGGCGGCCTGCCGGACTAGCTCGCGCTCCTGTCGTTCGAGTTCGGGGACGGACGCGGCGACGGACGCCGCCTGCTCGCGCTCGCGCACCTCGCGCTCAAGCGTCGTGACCGACTTGCTCGCGCGCTCGACCTCGCGCGACAAATCGCGCCGCTGTGCATTGAGGTGCTTTCGCGAAGTGAGCGCGTTCTCCACTTTGCCGAGGCGCGTCTCCGCGCCCATGCGCTCGCTCTCAAGGCGATCCGCCTTCTCCTGCGCGCCCGCGAGGGTTTCCGCGGCGTGGACGCGACGCGACGTTTCGGTGTGCGCGCGCCTGAGCGTCGCCAGTTCCGCGTCGAGCCGCGTGAGCCGCGCGCCCGCCGCGCGCGCGCGAGCCAGAAGGTCGCGCAGACGCTCGCGCTCGCGCTCAAGCTCTTCCTGCCTTGCTACATCTTTTTCGAGCGTGACGAGCGCGGCGGCTGCGCGGCGTGCGCGCTCAAGCGATTCTTCCAGACGCAGCACGTCCGACTCGGCGGAGGCCGTCATGCGCGCGGCGTCGGACGCCTCTTCGCGCAGGCGGTCGCGCTCGGCGCGCTCCGTTTCGAGAGCGCGCAAGCCCGCGTCGGCTTCGAGATGCGCGCGGTAGTCTCCTTCCGTCGCGCGCTGACGCTCCGCTGCGTGGCGCGCGGCGTCGAGGCCATCCTGCAAATCGCGCAGGCGACGCGCGGCGGACTCGCGCTCTACTTCGAGACGGTCGGCCACGGCGCGCGATTCCGCCGCAAGACGCTCGGCCTCATCGAACTCGGCGACGACGCGCGCGCGCGACTCCGCCTCGCGCTGAAAAGCCGCGAGACTTTCGCTCAACTCTCCGGCGCGCTCCTGTGCCGTCTTTTGCTCGGCGACCGTCGCGTCGTATCGCGCGAGCTGCGCCTCCGCGCCGCCGATGCGGACGCGCACATCCGTGATGCGCTCGTTGATGAGGCCGACGGTGTCGCGCAGTTTCTCCGCGCTCTCGCGATACTCTTCGACCTTCAGAAGACGGTCGAAAGACTTCTTGCGCTCGGTGGGCGTCTGCAAAAATTCGGTCGTGAAGAGTCCCTGCGGGACGCCTATGGCGGAGCGGAAGAGAGAGCGCAAATCCGTCCCCGGCTCGACGCCCAAGTGCTGGTCGAGCCACTTGCGAACGTCGGCCTTACCCGTCACGAGCTTCTGCTTCAGCTCCGTGTCGTAGACGTAATAGCCCTGCCCCGTGTCGCGGTAGACGAGATAGAGGCGTTCGTCCAGATCGTCCTGAAAGGTGACGCGCACGTTGCCGCGTTTTGCGCCGCGACGTAGGAAGTCGTCCTTGCTGTAGTCGAGCACGTCGAAGAGCGCCCACGCGATTGCTTCGAGGATGGTCGTCTTGCCCGCGCCGTTCGGGCCGACGATTGCCGTCGTGCCGCGCCCGAAGTCGAAAGACTTGCTGACGTAGGATTTTATGTTCTCCAGTTCGACCTTTGTAACGTGCATGGTTATTCGTGAATGCGCGCCGCCGTTCGTCGTTCGGAGGGGCGGCGCTGTCTCATTTTCTGTGAGAGTCTAAGGCATAGGCGTGAGGTTGACCAGCGGGTTAACACAGTCCGGCGGGTATTAGTCAGAAACGCGACCGTCAGGGAGCGTGTCGGTCGTGGCTTCACATGACACGCTCCCTGACGGTCGCGTTTCTGACTAATACCCGCTCGCTACCGCTCGCGGTACTGTATCAACGCGCGCCGAGCAGATAGACGCCCGTGTCCGCGTGGTAGGTCTTCCAGTCGAACCAATAATCTTTAAGTGAGTAGATTTTTCTGAGACGCTGACCCGCGAGCGCGCCAGAAGTGGCCGCGCCTGTGAAGTCCCAAGCGCTTCCCGTCTCGGCGTCTAAAAGCTCGTTCGAGTCGGGCTTGCGGAAGAATTCGAGCGTGCGCCCGTCGAGTCTTCGGTCAAAGACGCGCACGCTCTTTCCGTCTTCGCCGAGTAGGACGAGGACGGGCACGCCGCCTATCGTGTCAATGATCGGGTTCTGCTTTTGCAGCGCGTCCACGGGGTACGCCTTCGACGCGCCGCCCGCCTCGACGCCGACTATGAGCGTGCGCGCCGGAAGCAC
The DNA here is from genome assembly GCA_035630035.1 of Pyrinomonadaceae bacterium. Lineage (GTDB taxonomy): Bacteria > Acidobacteriota > Blastocatellia > Pyrinomonadales > Pyrinomonadaceae > QHXN01. The sequence goes on from DASQLL010000447.1 coordinate 11,878, forward strand.
GGCGTTCGGGTCGGCGAGCGTCGTCGCGACGGGGACGCTCTTCATGCGCTGCTCCCAGTCGGCGGGCGCATAGCCGCCGGCGGCTGCAACTTTCGGGTCGGGGCGCAGCACGCGCCCTTGCGGGTTCTCGCGCTTCCAAGCGGCGAAGGTCAGCTCGTCGTGGTCAAGCTGTTTAAGCCGTCGCCCCTTCAGAGGGCCGAGGACGCACTCGCCCGTTATCTGCTGCCACCACGAGCCGGTCTCTTCATCGCGCATGATGAAGTTCTGATTGTTGATGCCCGCGAGATGAAAATGAAGCACGCGCCCGTCTACCGTCGTCTCCCACACCAGACCGGTGTGACAGAGCGTTCAATAAGTGGGGAGCAGAGGCGTGCCCGCCACGTCGTCCGCGACGAGGTGATGATAGGCCATCAGCCGCACGGGGTATGCGACGCGCTCGCCGCCGCGCTCGACGGCGAGAACCATGTCGTCGTCGTTCACGAAATCAACTTCGCCCGCGGGCGCGTATGCGGCATTCGAGAGTGGTTTGAACATCCACTCGAAGTGATTCTGTCGCGCGAACCACGCGGACGCCCCGACCGGCACGAGCAGCACAACGGCCAGAGCCTTCGCCCACCAACGGCGCGAGCCGCGCCAGATCAACACGACGAGCGCGAGGCTGAGCGCCGCCGTGGCAATCGTCAACCACGGAGACCAGCGCCGCAACTCGTACCCGACTTCGAGCGAGCGCGCCGTCTGCGGTCGGAACGGCTGTATGAGAAAGACCGGGACGACGACGAATGCGAGCGTCAGCAGGACGACGAGGATAAACAAAAGCCAGCGTTTCATGTTTGGGTTCTCGGAGTTATTCGTTGAGCCTAAGGGGCGCGAGACCCTGATAGAAGTCTCCCACGCAGAATCATCATCGGCTTGCGCCGTCACAACTTCATCAATCTTTTCTTCAGAACTGGTGGGCTGTTTATGGCTCATAGCGCGAGCGCTTGAACGCTATTCGTTGACCTTGAGGACGGCGAGGAACGCCTCCTGCGGGATGTCTACCTTGCCGACGCGCTTCATGCGTTTTTTGCCCTCTTTCTGTTTTTCGAGGAGCTTGCGCTTGCGCGAGATGTCGCCGCCGTAGCACTTGGCGATGACGTTCTTGCCCATCGCCTTGACGGTCTCGCGCGCGATGACCTTGTTGCCGATGGCGGCTTGGATGGGGACTTCAAAGAGCTGGCGCGGGATGAGCTGGCGCATCTTCTCGGCGAGGAAGCGACCGCGCGCCTGCGAGGTCGAGCGGTGGACGATTATGGAGAGCGCGTCCACAGGCTCGCCCGCGACCATCAGGTCGAGCTTGACGAGGTCGCTCTCCCAGTATTCCGTGAAGTGATAGTCGAGCGATGCGTAGCCGCGCGAGACGGACTTCAGTCGGTCGTAAAAGTCTAAGACGATCTCGTTGAGCGGCAATTCATAAACGAGCATCACGCGCTTGTCGGCGATGTACTCGAATTTTTTCTGCACGCCGCGCTTCTCTTCGAGAAGTGGAAGGATGCCGCCGAGGAATTCGTCCGTTGTGAGTATCGTCGCCTCGATGACAGGCTCCTCGATCTTCTGTATGCGGACGGCGTCGGGCATCTTCGCGGGCGAGTCAACATCAATCGTCTCGCCGTCCGTAGTCGTCACGCGGTAGCGCACGCCGGGCGCGGTCGTGATGAGGTCTAAGTCGAACTCGCGCTCTAGTCGCTCCTGCACGATCTCCATGTGGAGCAGGCCGAGGAAGCCGCAGCGGAAGCCGAAGCCGAGCGCGACCGAAGACTCCGGCTCGTAGAAGAAAGAGGCGTCGTTCAAGCGTAGCTTGTCGAGCGCGTCGCGAAGCTCTTCGTACTGGTTGGCCTCGACCGGATAAAGACCGGCGAAGACCAGAGGCTTGATCTCTTGAAAGCCGGGGAAAGGCTCGGTCGTGGGGCGCGCGGCCTCCGTGATGGTGTCGCCTATCTGCACGTCTGCGACCGTCTTGATCGAGGCCGTCATGAAGCCGACCTCGCCGACCGAGAGGCGGTCAATCGGCGTGGGGCGCGGGCGGTTGACGCCGATAGTTTCGACTTGATAGTCGCGTCCAGTGTTGAAGAAACGAATCTTCATGCCCGGCTTGATCGCGCCGTCAATGATGCGGAACAGAACGATGACGCCGCGGTAGGAGTCGTACCACGAATCGAAAATCAGAGCCTTGAGCGGAGCGTCCGCGTTGCCCTTCGGCGCGGGGATGTCGCGGACGATTGCCTCCAAGATTTCGGGGACGCCCACGCCCGTCTTCGCGGAGGCAAGCACAGCGTTGTGCGTGTCGAGACCGATGACGTTCTCGATCTGCTCCAGAGCCTTCTCAGGCTCTGCGCCCGGAAGGTCAATCTTGTTGATGACGGGGACGAATTCGAGATTGTTCTCGATGGCGAGGTAAGTGTTCGCGAGCGTCTGCGCCTCGACGCCCTGCGAGGCGTCAACGACGAGCAGCGCGCCCTCGCACGCCGAAAGCGAGCGCGAGACTTCGTAACTGAAATCAACGTGCCCCGGCGTGTCTATTAAATTGAGGACGTAGGCTTGCCCGTCGCGTGCGCGATAGTCGAGGCGTACGGCGTGCGCCTTGATGGTGATGCCGCGCTCACGCTCCAAGTCCATGTTGTCGAGGACTTGCGCCTCCATGTCGCGCCCGGCTACCGCCCCTGTAAGCTCAAGAAGGCGGTCGGCGAGCGTGGACTTGCCGTGGTCAATGTGCGCGATGATCGAGAAATTTCTGATGCGTTCGGGGTTCATTGTTTAGAGGTTAGAGATTAGAGGTTAGAGGTTAGTAAGAACAGTTTGTCTTCTACTAACCTCTAACCTCTAACCTCTAACCTCTGTTTTATAACAAACCGTGCGCGAAACCGCACGCGAGACGGCTGGCGAAAGACCTCTCGGCACGGTTCACGGTTTACGGTTCACAGCTTTTTCAGGCGCGGGATGAGAGCGCGGGCGAGTCGCCGCCTGTGCGCGCGTGGCGGTCGAGGGGCGCGGGGCGGCGTTCGTCGAGGCCGAGACGTGTGATGCCGTGGGCTTCCTCTTCGTGCGCGATGAAGGGAATCTCAATCGTGGCGACTGCGCCGCCGCGCGGGTCGTTCGCAAGCTCGAAGCGGTGCGACGCGCCGTAGAGTTGGCTGAGGCGCGCGCGCGTGTTCGAGAGGCCGACGCCGCCCACGCAGGCACGGCGCGAGTTGTTCGCGGGCAGCCCCGCGCCGTTGTCCCTGACTTGCAGACGGAGTAGATGGCCGTGGCGCTCGGCTCGTATCTCTATGTGCCCCGGAGCGGAGCGCGGCGCGACGCCGTGGCGTATGGCGTTCTCGACGACGGGTTGGAGGATGAGGTTGGGCACGCTGCAATCGAGGACTTGCGGGTCAACTTCGATGTGCGTGGTCAGACGGTCTTGGAAGCGTATGCGCTCGATCTCAAGATAACAGTTGAGGAACTCAAGCTCCTGTCGGAGCGGCACCTCCTGCGCGGCGGAAGTTTCGAGCGTGAGGCGCAGGAAGTCTCCGAGCCGCGCGATCATCTTGTCCGCCGCTTCGGGGTCGCTGTGGACGAGCGCGGATATGGAGTGCAGCGCGTTGAAAAGAAAGTGCGGGTGGAGCTGCATCTTGAGGGCTTGCAGTTGCGCCTGCGACGCGCGCAGCTCGCCCTCGCGGTAACGCTGGTAGTAGTCAACCGCGTGGCTTATGACGACGATGATCCAGTAGACCAGAAGCTCTTTGTCGAGGAGAACTAAGACGTGGCGCGCGAGGTTGTCGGGCGTGAACTTGATCCTGCTCCCGAACGAGGAGTCAATCACGATGTGGCACATCGCCCACGCGGCGGCAATCGCCGTCCCCGCGAGGAAGTGAACGACGAGGCTCCGTCGCCAGAGCGCGCGCTCGATGCGAAAGCGTCGCGCGAGCCAAAGCACGAGCGGCGTCGAGAGCGCGAACACGTAGACGGCGCTCATCTGCCACGCGAGCGACGAGAGGATGGAGACGGGCCTGTCGGTTCGCAGGAAGAAGAAATATATCTGACTCGAAAAGAACAACCCGACCAGCGTCCACACGCCCCAGATGAACGCCAGCCGCGCCCAACGCTGCCCGCCCGCATTGCCCATCGCGCCTTCGTCAAACTTCAACATAACGCGGACATCATCTCAACTGCGCGCCGCGAAAACAAGCGCACGCCGCGCCGCGCTCAAAAAACATTCCGGCGGCGTGGACGGCTGAACGAACGGGTGGATTTTCGGTCGAAAAGGCAGATCGAAGCTAAAAGGCGAGGGGTGGGCGCGAAGTTGATGAGCAGCATCGCCTCGTCCTCGCGCGTCGCGCTGATGAAAGGCATCTTCTTCTCTTAGCAAGTTCCGAACCTTAAATTATGTTAGGGGGTCGCTGGTGCTAGGGGAGTTGGATTCACTCCAGGCACTCGATTAGGGAACTCGTAAATGATCTTTAGTAGCATTTCTGTCAGACCGATTAGCTCTTGAGCATCAGTCTGGGACATAAGATGAATCTCATGATTAGCCTCGTTTCCTTTGTTCCGAATATGGTCAACCCATCCTTTTGAATTGGGCGGAATGTAGTTTTTGTCGGAAAGGTAATTTACATATTCAAGAAAACTTTTATTAGGTTGCGCTTTTAAATCTACAGCTACATTCATCAATATTTTACGACATAGCAATACAGCAGCAGTAAAAGCCGAAACTGTCATGCAGTTACGCGCCTCATTGTAAAGAGCCTCGACGGTGACTGGTAGATAAGCAACAATTTCACCAAAGGGAATGCCAGGTGTTTGGTTATCATTAACAAAGAGAGATGGTCGGTTGCATAAATGGCAGATATATATGAAGACCTTTAGTGAATGGCCCCCGTCTGTCATATAGCCTATTTGTGATGCAATTCTTTCTCCACAGTAGCCGCAAATAAAAGCCTTAGGCGGTAGGTGAGTTGTTTGATGCCAGTTATTATGTAACCTATCCATAGCTCTTACGCTTAAATGATTATCTATATTCCGATTTGTGCGGCGTCGCGTGCGAGGAGGGCCGCGCCGATGGGGACGGCGTCGGGGCCGAGTGTGGCGGCGACGATCTGCGTGGACTCGAAGTTGGGTTGGAAGGAGCGGCGGCGGGCCTCTTCGATGATGGGGTCGAGGATGAGCGCGCCGGCGTCCATCACGCCGCCGCCGAGGACGACCAGCTCCGTGTTGAGGAGGTTGATGACGGCGGCGATGGCTGTGCCGATGTAGCGGCCCGTGCGCGCGATCATCATCGCGGCGAAGTCGTCGCCGCCCCGCGCTTCGTGCGCGATGTCTGCGGCGGTGAAGTTTTTGTTCAGGCCGAGCCGCGAGAGCGAAGAGGTCGAGTCGCGCATCAGGCGCTCGTGCGTGCGGCGGACGATGTTGGGCGCGGAGGCCACGGTCTCAAGACAGCCGACGTTGCCGCACACGCACTCGATGCCTTCGGGGTCAATCGTGATGTGCCCGAACTCTCCGGCGAAGCCCGAAGCGCCGCGCCAAAGCTTGCCGTCGAGAATGATCGCGCCGCCGATGCCTGTGCCGAGTGTGACGTAGAACATGTTTCGGCTGCCGCGGCCCGCGCCGACCGTCTGCTCGCCGAGCGCGCCCGCGTTGGCGTCGTTGTCGAGCTTGACGGGAATGCCCACGGCCTTTTCAATCTCCGCGCGCAAGTCGCCGCGCACGACCGCGGGCAGGTCTGTGGAGATGATGACGCGGCCCGTCTGCGGGCTGACGAGGCCGGGGACGCCTACGCCGATTGCGGCGACGCTTGCGGGCGCGGCGTCGCGCAACTCCGCTACGAGGCGCGCGATTTGTGCCGCCAAATCGTCGGACGAGAATACGGCCTCGCTGCGCGCGGCCACTTCGCCGGTGGGCGAGACGAGCGCCGCGCGGGCCGACGAAGCGCATAGCTCGACGCCCACGTATTGCTGCCCGGCCTGCGACGGGGATGTCATCTCAAAGCCTTTTGGTTGAAGAGATTAAAAGCGATTTCGGTCGCCGCTTAAGAGTCGGCGCGATGGTAACAAAGGGTCAAGGGACTGTCAAACAACACCCTCTCCGTGTAGAATGCAACGCTGAACTAGGAACGCTGAACGCTGAACTAAAGACAACTCCTATCAGTTCATCCTTCATCGTTCATCCTTCATCGTTTATGATTGTTCGCTCCATCCTTCTGCCGACGGACTTCAGCGAGTGCGCGCGCCGTGCCGTGCCCGTGGCGGCGGAGATGGCGCGGCTTCTGGGCGCGAGCATCGTGTGCCTGCACGTCGTCGAGCCGGTCGTGCCCGCGGTCGGATGGACGCCGACAGCCGTGGGGCCGCTGCCCGTGGCGGACATGGGCGAGCAGCTCGAAGAGGCCGCGGAGCGCGAGCTGCCACGGTTCGCCGGGCGCGCGGAGTTCGAGGGGCTGGACGTGGAGGACGTGGTCGCGCACGGCGAGGCCGCCGCCGAGATAGTGCGCGTCGCACAGGAGCGCGGCTGCGGCATGATCGTCATCTCGTCGCACGGGCGCACGGGACTCGGACGCATCCTCTTCGGCTCGACCGCCGAATCGGTCGTACGCCACGCGCACTGCCCCGTGCTTGTCGTCAAGCCGCCTGAGGAACGTAAACCGTGAACCGTAAATCGTGACAAGATAAAACCTGTTCTTACTTGTCACGATTTACGGTTCACGGTTTACGGCTTTTATGGATTTAAATTTCGTCAACGACCTGATGTGGAAGTTCGGGCTTCCGGCCATCTTCCTTCTGACGATGTTGGAGGGCGACATCACTCTGCTGCTGGCGGGGGTTTTGGCGCATGGGCATGCGTTCGGCGAATACAGTTTTCTTCAAGTCCTCATCGTCGGCACGCTCGCGGGCGCGGCGAGCGACCAGCTTGCTTACGCTTTGGGGCGCGGGATGCGTTCGGGCGTTAAGAAGTATCGCTTCTACCGCGCGGCGCGCTCGCGCATCGAGCGTCTGACGAATAAGTTCGGGCCGCTCTCGATATTCGTCTCGAAGTTCACATACGGTCTGCGCTGGGGCGCGTGCGCTTTCTACGGCGTGGCGAAGATGCCGTACCTGCGCTTCCTTCTGCTTTCGCTCGCGAGCTGCTTCGTGTGGGTTCTGACGCTGGCGGGCGCGGGCTACATCTTCCACAGCGCGATCTACAACCTCATCGGCGACTTCAAGACGTTCCCGATCATCCTGCTCGCCATCGTCGCCGTCGGCGTCGTCGGGTTCTACTTCGCGGAGAAGTACTGGCTCTCGAAGAAGGTCGAGGACGCGAACCCCGCGACTATTCAGAAGTTCGAGCAGGCAGCCGAAGAGAAGTTTCAGGAGATAAGGGAGGAGATACACGACATCCTTCCCCACTCGCTCGCGCGACACAAGGACGCGCCCAAACAGAAGAACAAGGCCGAGGGAGACTGAAGGAAAGTATGAACGCGGAACGATGAACGATGAACTGAAGGCAAATGCTTTTCAGTTCATCGTTCATCGTTCAGACTTCATCGTTTGCATTTATGATTATCGAAGCCACCGCACCGACGCGCGTTGACCTTGCCGGGGGGACGATTGACATCTGGCCTCTGTACCTTTTCCACCCCGGCGCGAGCACGGTCAACTTCGCCGTCTCACTTTATGCGAGCTGCCGCATCGAGCCGCGCTCGGACGACCAGATCATCTTAGAGTCGCGCGACCGCAACGTCGCGTTCGAGACGCGACTTTCGGAGATTGAGAGCCTCGCGCGCGAGGAGCGTCTTGAGCTTATCGCGAAGCTCGTACACTTCTTCAAGCCGGAGACGGGCTTTCACCTCGTCGCCGAATCCGCCGCGCCGGCGGGTGCGGGCCTCGGAGGGTCGAGCGCGCTCGCCATCGCGTGCATCGGCGCGCTCAATCGCCTCGTGGGCGAGCGCTACCCGCCGTCTAAGTTCATCGTCATCGCCGCCAACGTCGAGACTACGGTCATACGAGTGCCCGCAGGATTTCAGGACTACTACGGCGCGTTCTACGGCGGCGCAAACTCCATCAGCTTCGCCGCCGACGGAATCCGCCGCGAGCCTGTGAGCGTCAACCCGGAAGAGCTTGAGCGGCGCATGGTGGTGTGCTACACGGGCGAGCCGAGACTTTCGGGGACGAACAACTGGGAGATTTTCAAGAACCACATTGACGGCGACCCCGAGCTGTTCCGCCTCTTCGACGGCATACGCGACACGGCCATGCTGATGCGCGTCGCGCTCACGTCGGGCGACTGGCCGCGCGTGGCCGAGATCATGCGCGACGCCTACCCGAAGCGAAAACGGCTCGCGCCGAACGTGACGACGCCGCACATGGAACGACTCATCGAGCGCGCTCTCAAGGGCGGCGCGCTCGCCGCGAAGGTCTGCGGCGCGGGCGGCGGCGGCTGCATCGCGTTCCTCTGCGAAGACGGCGCGAAGGAGTCGGTCGAGCGCGCGCTCTCGGAAGAGCAGGGCGCGGAAGTCCTCAAGTGGAGCTTCGCGCGCGACGGGCTTGTGGTGCGGGAGTTTTGAGAGGATGTGAGAGGGTAGTCCCGTCAGGGGCGAAAAGGGTAGCCCCGTCAGGGGCGACAGAGCAGTAGCCCACGGCGTGAGCCGTGGGA
>DASQLL010000448.1:0-10618 GCA_035630035.1 Pyrinomonadaceae bacterium
AGGAAGCGTCTGACAAATTCATTTCGGCCCATCCTTCGTCTCTCCTTTCCGGGCTGAAGTTTCGGCGCGCGATATTTTAGCCCAACCCGCAGCAGAGCGACGAACATTAATGTGCAGCACAACCTTGGCGACTGCCGGCCATATCAGCTTTGCCCAAAATTCGTATCCTTCATCTGAAGGGTGAATGCCGTCTCGGGAGAAGAACTCCGGATGTTCCGAGAACTCGCGGCTCCGGCTGTAAAGATCAACGACGGGCAAGCGATGCCGTCTGGCAGTCTCAGCGATGCGTTTGTTGTAAGCAACAATGTGACGGCGCGCGCTCTCGCGCATATAAGTCGGCACGGCTGGGGAGAGGGATATGTCCGGGAGGTTCATAAGTAGTATCGGCGCGCTCGTCTGCTGCCGCAGACGGACGATAATATCTTCGAGGTTTCGCGCGAAGGATTCTTCCCTGATTCCCTGAATCAGATCGTTGGCGCCGACGCCGATAGTAACCACCGTCGGACGAGTGCCGGATGCCTGTTCGAGTTGTTCGCGCAGGATGTCGGCAGTGGCTGCGGCGCTGACGCAAAGATTGACGAGACGAGAACCGGGGCGCGTCTGCTCGATCCGCGCGAAGAGGCGCGCGACGTACCCGCCGTTCTTTGCGCCGACGCCGACCCCCGTCGAGTCGCCGAGCGCGAGATATACGACGGGCCGAAGTCTCTTCGACCCATTCCTCTTTTGTGTGATCGAGAGGGCATCGCGTGGGTGGTTGTAAGCGACGAAGGCCGACAAGACAATCGCGGCGGCCAATATTTTGGTCAATCTTTTTCCTGCCGTCATGAGTTCGAGGTAATTCCGCCGCGGTCGGGCAACGACGTTGCCCGACCGCGGCTCGGCTGCGCTCTCGACGTTTAGTAAACCTCGCAGGGCATACACGGCCCGTCGCCCGTGCAGCCGCACGGCGGGGGATCGGATGGCGGGTCTTCGTAGATGCCGTCTCTTCCGTAAGCGTCCATCGTCGCGGTGCCGACATACTCGAAGCCGCCGCCGGACGTGGCGTTGCTGACGAGTATGGTGTAGGTGCCGGAATAGACGCTCGAAAGGTCTGGGGTTGCCGCCTGCAACCACGTGCCGTCGCCGGAAACAGACGTTGCCGTCGCTGTTCCGATGAGGTTGCCGGTGTACAGGTCAACGTATTCAACGCGCGGCATGCCGTAGGTCGTCGTGAGATTGCTGCCCGTCATATCCAACGTTGCCGGCGGAGCCTGCAAGTTGACTGACGACGGGGACGCGCTGAACGGGAAAAGGATGCCCGAGGTTAAGCACCGGGCCACCTTGTTATCACCCGCCTGCACGTCCATGTTCGGGTTCGTAAGCTGGCTGGGGCATACGCCGAAGGGGCCGGCGACGATAAACCACCTCGCGGGGACTCGACCGTCATTGACCTGACACTGCCCGCCACAAAACGCCGACATGGTGTTACCCTGGGCCGCGCCGTTGTCGAACTGCCAGTCCGCCTTGACGCTGGTGAGGCTGACGAACACCAAGCCGCCGCCGAAGGCTTGCACGTACATCTCGCCCTTTATGCTGAAGCCTGTTTGCGGTGTATCGCCGCCGCCGCAGGCAAATGTGCCCGCGCACAGGAACACTATCGCACAGAGCAAAACGAGTTTCTGTTTGTTCATGGTTTCCCTCCTAACGATCCACGCCGAGCGCGTCTAACAGCCCCACCGGCAGATTCAACATCTGGGCCGGAGTCATCGCGGAGAAGCTGCGTTTGATTGCCCGTTGCAGCTCGTCGGATCGGCTCCTGTTGTCCATGCGAGCCGCCATCTCCGCGTTAAACTTATCGCCGCCCTTAGACACGCGCGCGCCCCCGTGAAGCGCTATCCATTCCTCGTTCGTCAACTGGAATTCGGGATTAGACTGCTTCTGCTGCACGAGCAGCGCCGCGATGTAGGTTGCCTCCAGCGGAGACAGCGTGCGGCTGACCGGCGCGCGGTGTGCGCCTCGCCCCCTGCCGGCGCTCGCCTCATCGGCGTCTGATTGTTGGGGACGCAACTCAGGCATGTAAGGCGCGATCCCGACTTGCAGCCTCCTCACTTCGTAGAGGTTTGTGCGCGCAAAGTCAGGCGCTTTGAGAACGTGGGCGAGTCGGTTGACCGTGCGAACGATGTCCGTCTCGATAACCCCCTTGCCGCCGTTGCGGTAATTGACTTCGGCCCGAACCAAGCGATCTTTCAAGGCGTCGGTCATCCCGGCGGGCGCTTGATCGAAGTTGAAGTTAGCGAAAATCTCGTCTGCCAAGGCGCGCGCCGCACCCTCGCCGCCGCTTTTCGCGGTGCGTACTTTAGCGTTGAGCGCGGCCAGAGGATTAGAACCTTTGCCGCGCGCCGCGCGTTGCGGCTGACCTTGGACGGGGGTCTTTGTGACGCTCCAAATGACTACGCACACAAGCGCGCAGCAGAAGAGCAAGGCGACTGGCAACGTCTTCCGTCTTGTCATTTTAATCTCTCCTGGTGGTGGGCTAAGGAACCGTGCTTGAGGGCGAGATAGTGCCGTGGCCTTATGAAGCGGCGGCGCACACCTTCAGCAAACGGTTCTCTGATTTGTGCCACTGCCGTGCCTTGCGCTATGATGCGGTTGAATAAGCGACGCAACTTTCGCTCTAAGCGCGGCAGGGGCGTTTTGTTCATAAGCCCTGCGAGCACCGGCAAGTGCTCGCAGGGCTTCATTCTTATGCGCTCGATAATGGCCGATCACCCGAAGCCGCGCCGTGCATACGCCACTCATACCGACGTATCGGAAGAAGAATGGACATTACGCGGCGGTGGGCATCGCCAATTATCCTTTGCTCCGGCGCATGAAGCTAACGGCTCTTGGAAAGTACAGGCTGGCGAGGTTAGGGGCATTGTCAAAAGCTGGCGAAAGCCTATGCCAATACAGTAAACCTAAAAAGGAATGCGGTAGACTCTAACAGGGAAGGCGGAGGAAGTACTTAAGCTGTCGCTAAATATTCATTAAAGATTTACTAAACGGGCAGCAGCGTTTTAACCCGCATGTCCAATCCGCTGTAGTAAGTTTGTGAAGCGTGGGTCTGAGCGCAGGCTATCAAAGAGGGTGGAAATATTGAGTAAAGCAAGCCACGCGGAACGATTTTCATAAGCCTTTTCCAGATACTCAAAGGCTAGGTCTTTCTCTTTTAACCCGGTGTAGACGACAGCTATAAAAGCCGGATCAACGTATCCTTGATTAGCCGCGTCTTGTAGCTCTTCCAGAGTCTTACGCGCCTCATCTCTTCTACCGGAAACCGCGAATGCGTAACCTAATAAAGCCGACGCCTCCCTGTTATTGATAACGGTAAGTGTCCTTTGTAATTCTGTTATAGCCTCTTTGAAGAGTCCTTTCTCCAAATAAGCCAGCCCAAGCAGCGCACTCGTTATATAAAAGTTCGGGTCATTGCCTGCATTATCCAATGGCAACGCAGCGAGATGGCTGCGGGCGTTATTTTCAATTGTTCCATGCGAGAACCCAATACGCCTTATTAACTCCGAGAATCGCGAGTCTGTCCAGAGACAATCAAATCTAGGATCGACCTTCAACCAGACTAACCATTCATTACGGTCACTGTATGCCCTGTCAAGCCACCAGAAGGCTCGTTCCTTATCATCGAGGCCCGCAAAGATTAATGCTATATAGTACGGTGAAATGTAATGGTGCTTCGACTGCTCCTCCAGACCATTGAGAATACTTATCGCTTCATTTCTTCTACCCGACACCGCAAAGGTATGTGCGACCATAGCCGACACCTCAGGTCTGTCATCTATCAATTTCGCCTTTTGAAACTCGGCTATGGCTTCAGAGAACTTTCCGCTCCTCTCATAAGCCCACCCTAGAAAGAATCTTGCCCAGATGAAGTCCTGATCTATTTCCAACACTCTCCGATACTGCTCTATCGCTTCCGTATATTGCCTTTTGAAGTAGAAGGGCAAGCCTAAATCTGCGTTGATGATGAGGGAACGCGGATCGAATCGCAAAGCCCGTTTCAGTTCCCTCCTCGCCCTCTCGAACTGCCCCAGTTTCATAAAGTACATGCCATACCATTGATGCGCCGTGGCGTAGTTCGGATTCAGTTCAATCGCTTTTTTGTACTCTTTACCGGCACCTGCCCAATCCCATTCGTAGTACTCTTTTAAAAATGCCAGTGAAGCATGCGCCGCAGCAAGAGTGTCATCAATCTCCAGCGCCTTGTCGGTCGCTTTCTTAGCTTCTTCAAACGCGGGCTTTGGGGGGATATTGATATAAAACGGAATGATGGCATAGCAGTCTGCGAGGCCGGTATATGCCAGAGCGTAATCCGGATCTTTTGCGATTGCCCGCTGAAAAAACTCTATCGCCATTTTTAGAGCTTCGCCTGTCCTTTTGTTCCAGCAATACCGGCCCTTGAGATAAAGATGATAAGCCTCTATATCTTCGGTATATCGCTTGGTCAAGTGTCTCTTCTGCTCGCCCGTCAGTCGAAGTTTCAGCTTCTCTGAAACCTCTTGTGATATCTCTTCTTGAACTTCAAAGATGCCTACGGACTTTCGCTTGTACTGCTCGCCCCAGATTTGAGAGCCTTCTTTAACATTGATGAGTTCAAGCTTAATGATTAATTCTTCGTTAATTTGAAGGATTCGCCCTGTCAGCAGCGCGTGGGTATCTAGTTGGCGACCGGCCTCTAAAGGATCAATGTCGGCACCCTTGAAACGGAACATAGTGCTCCGCGCCAGAACTTTAAGTTGAGGCAATTTCGAGAGCGAATTGATAATACTTTCCGTAATGCCGTCCGAAAGGTATTCTAAATTCGGGTCGTCGCTAACATTAAGCAATGGCAGCACAGCTAAAGTGGTCGTCGCCACACTCAAAACAACTGCTTTAGCCCTTGCGGGTACTTCGCCCTCCCTCTCTTGATCTAAATCAACGCTTTCATCTTTTATCCCTCGCACGTCGGCAACGAACCTGTAGCCGCGTTTTGCAACAGTTTCAATGTACTGAACTCCTTCCTGTCTTTCACCTAACGCTTTGCGCAGCGCAGACATGCTCACGGTCAGATTGTTTTCTTCAACGACACTATTCGGCCAGACTCGCTCCATCAACTCCTCCTTTGTGACAAGGTGCCCACTCCTTTCCACAAGCAGTAAAAGAACATTGAAAACTTTTTCAGTCAGGCGCACCGCCCTGTCGCCGCGCAGCAGAATACGGTCGTTGGCATCCAGCCGAAAGAGGCCGAACTCATAGATTTGAAACTCACTCTTGTCCATAGATCAACTATAGACGACTCCTGTTTCGCCTTAAGCCTCCCTAGTATAAACATCCATTAGCTGACAGTGCATTCAATTACTAGCGCGCCAGCTCTCTGTGCTTATTAGTGGTGAGAACCCTTCTGATGGGCTTTGCACAATTATTCAGAAGAGGCTGCATAAATCATCAGCATTTATTCATTCCACCTGAATATTTGTGCAAGGCCCGTCCGCTTCGATAAAAGCGCGCAGCCGGTTCTCGTATTTCAAGTCCAGTAGGTTCTGTCGAGCGAGCGGTAGCCGACGGCCTCGGCGACATGCACCGAGCGTATTTGGTCGGAGGCGTCGAGGTCTGCGGCGGTGCGGCTCACCTTGAGTATGCGGTCGTATGCGCGCGCCGACAGCCCCAGCCGCGTCATCGCGGACTCCAGAAGCTTCTCGCTCTCGGCATCCAACGCGCAGTGTCGTCGTATGAGCTTCGACGGCATCTGCGCGTTCGAGAAAATCCCCGCGCCCCGAAAGCGTTCGCGCTGTAGCTCGCGCGCGCCGATCACACGCTCGCGTATGGCCGACGAAGCTTCGCCCTCCGGCGAGCTTCGATCCGACAGCTCCTTGAAGCGCACCGCCGGCACGTCTATGTGTATGTCTATGCGGTCGAGCAGCGGCCCCGAGATGCGACCGACGTAGCGCCCGATCTGCAAGGGCGTGCAGCGGCACTCGCGCGTCGGGTCATTCCAAAAACCACAAGGACACGGATTCATCGCAGCCGCGAGCATGAAGGAGGACGGGAACGTGAGCGACATCGCCGCGCGGCTTATCGTCACCTGCTGGTCTTCGAGCGGCTGGCGCAGGACTTCGAGTACGCTGCGGTCGAATTCGGGAAGCTCGTCGAGGAACAGGACGCCGTGATGCGCCAAGCTTACTTCGCCGGGGCGCGGCACCGTGCCGCCGCCGATGAGACCTGCGTCGCTGATCGTGTGGTGCGGCGAGCGAAAGGGGCGTTCCGTAACGAGTCCGGCGCGGCCCGTCAGCCCCGCGACCGAGTGAATCTTCGTTAGCTCTAGCGCGGCCTCGAACTCTAAGGGCGGCAGGATGGTCGGCAGACGCTTCGCGAGCATCGTCTTGCCGGAGCCGGGCGGGCCGATGAGAAGAATGTTGTGCGAGCCTGCGCTCGCGACTTCGAGCGCGCGCTTGACGGCGAGTTGGCCGCGCACCTCTCGGAAGTCAACGTCGTAATGGCCGACGCCCGCGAGCAGTTCGGCGCGGTCAGCGCGAACGGGCAGCGGCTTCGCCGCCGCGTTGCCGCTTCTGAGCGCGGCTATCAGCTCGACCGCGCCGCGCAAAGTGGAAACCGCGAACACGTCAACGCCCTCGACGACCGCGGCCTCGGTCGCGTTCACTTCGGGGAGCATCAAACTCTTTATCCCAGCGTCGCGCGCGCGCAGCGCGACGGGGAGCGCGCCGCGTATGGGACGTACGCGACCGTCGAGCGAAAGCTCGCCGACCGACAGCACGTCGGTCAATCCTTCCGCTTCGCCGAGGTCGCCGTTCGCGCCGAGTATGCCGAGCGCGATGGGCAGATCGAAGCTCGCGCCTTCTTTGCGAACGTCGGCGGGCGCAAGATTGATCGTCGTCTTGTGGAAGGGGAAGAAGAAGGCGCTGTTGTTGATCGCCGCGCGTATGCGCTCGCGCGACTCGCGCACGGCGAGGTCGGGCAGGCCGACGATTGTGACGGACGAGGGCGAGTCGCTCTCGCCGCGCGCGGGTGATAGATCAACTTCTACGTCAACGAGGTCTGCGTCTATGCCGTAGACGGCAGCGGACTGTGTTCGGAATAGCATGGCCGTGAGGTCTCTCGCCGTCGTGCGCGCGTGAAGGCGCGGACGACGGCGCGTCGGCTGAAAGTGAAGTGCCGCGAGGTCGAATGCGTCTCGAAGCGGCGAGGTGAAAAGTCGAACGGGCGCGCTCTCGGCTGTGAGTCCGAAAGCGCGCCCGCCTTGTTGTTAGTTACTCGAAACCCCTTCGGGGGCGAGCGCGGCGTCTTTTGTTTACCGGCGGCGGCGCGTGGGCGCGGGGGCCGCGTTCGTCTTGGCCTGCGAAGGGATTCTGACCTGCTGGCCCTTCGCGAGCGGCGCATTGGCGGCCATGCCGTTGAGCTTCGCGACCTCTTCGACCGAGGCGTTAAAGCGCGCGGCTATCTGCGCGAGCGTCTCGCCGCCCTTCGCCGTGTATGTCTGAAGGCTGCTGCCTGCGACGCCTCCGCCGTTCGGACGCTCGTAGGTCTTCATCGTCCTCACGAAGCTTCCGCCCGCGGGCACGACGAGCTTGCCGCCCTTCGCGAGGTCAACGCCCGCGTTCCACTGCTGCAATTGCGAAGCGCTCGTGCCCGTGCGCGCGGCGACCGATTCGAGGCTCTCGCCCGGCGCGGCCTGCACGACGCGCGCCATCTGGTTGCGGCGGTCAACGGGTATGCGCTTGAGGAGCGCGACCAGTTGATGCCCGCGCTTCGGCGGGACGCGCAGAAGGTATGCCTCGCCTGGCGGCGTCATGTCGCGGCGCAGCTCGGGGTTGAGGCTGCGTATGTAATCAACGTTCGAGTCGGCGAGCGCGGCTATAAGGCTCAGACTCGTCGCCGAAGGCACGCTCACGGTGTCGTATGCGAGCGGCGGCATTCTCTGGACGTTGCGGAAGCCGTACCGCTCGGTGTTCTTCGCGATCAGGATCACCGCGAGGATGTTGGGCACATAGTTGCGCGTCTCCTGCGCGATGTAAGGATAGATGGCCCAGAAGTCCGCGACGCCCGCGCGGCGTATGGCGCGATCAATGTTGCCCTCGCCCGTGTTGTAGGCGGCCATCGCCAGCTCCCAGTTGTTGAAGCGCTTGTGGAGCCACTTCAAGTACTGCGCGGAGGCGCGCGTCGCCTTCTCGAAGCTGTTGCGCTCGTCAACGTATGCGGTCTGTCGCAGGCCGAAGCGCGAGCCGGTGCCGGGGATGAACTGCCAAAGTCCCGACGCAGCGGCCCACGAACGCGCCGTCGGACGCCAAGAGCTTTCGACCTGACCGAGCCAGACGATGTCTTCGGGCACGCCCTCATCGCGGAAAATCTTCCGAGCCATCGTCATGTACTGGCCGGAGCGGCGCAGGCCCGTCTCCATCGTGCCGCGACCGCGTCCCTGATAGTAGTTGATGTAGCCCTGCACGAGCGGGTGCGGCTTGAAGCTGAAGTCGAGCGAATTTTTTATCTCGCTCTCAAGCTTCGCCACGTCCGCGTCGGAGACATCCGACTCCTTGTCGTTGAGCACGATCTTGCTCAAAGCGTCGAGCGGCGAAGGCTCGAACTTCTGCTCGGCGAAGCCGACCTGCGGGGCGTCCGGGATTTGAGTTTCGTTTAGCGCAACTTGCTGCAGCGAAGCGCCGTTCTGCTGGCGCGCAGGTGAGGGCTGTGAAGAGACTTCGTAGCGATAGACGCTTTCGACCAGTTTCAGGTAGTAAGTATTGAGGCGCGGGTTCGAGCGCACGTCCATGCCGGATTCGAGAACCGTGTCAACGGCTTTGTCGAACTCCTCGCGTGCGGCCTGACGCTTCTGGTCGTTGAGGTTCAGCTCGCCGAGTTTGAAGTGTTCCTCGGAGCGGGCAATGATCTGCTGCACGCGCGGGTCTTCGCGCTCGACATCGCTCGGCGTGTTACGAAGATATGATTGCGTATTGACTTGCGCCTGAAGCGTAGCTGAAGGGACGACCAGCATCGCGACGAGTGCAGCGCTAGTGACAAAGCGGGGGAGGCTCGTATTCTTCAATCGTTGATCTCCTTTTGCGAGAGAAAGCGAATCCACGATGGCGACCCCACTGTAAAGGTCGCACGAGCGGCATCCACTGAGACGTTAACGGGGACTTCTGAAAGCCCGCATCCGGGGACGGCTCCGCGCGAAGGCTTTCCGGTAAGAAAAGCAGAGCCTCACTAAAACCGCCTAGAGGCTATCACACGACCCGCCGGGTGTCAAATTCCTCTACCTGCATCTATTTGCAAATAAAAGGCGAACGGGCCAAAGTTTCCTGACTTTCGCGTGGCTCGTTCGGGGAGCATTTTTGATGCCCGACCGCAGCGGCGCGTTGTGTCGCAGTAAGGCAAAAGGGTGCTGGGTGTTGGGTTTTAGGTGCTGGGAAAGACAGACTGCTTTTCCCAGCACCTAAAACCCAACACCCAGCACCCTCTTAGACTCGCGGAGCGACGACTTGCGGCATGCGGGGCTGGCGCTGTACGGGGGCGGCTGGCGTCGGCACCTTCTCCTTGAGCGCGTCGCGGAAGACCTCGCGGACGTTCTCGACGAAGACGAACTGCATCTCGCCGAAAACCTCCTTCGGAATCTCCTCCATGTCGCGGCGGTTAAGGTGCGGCAGGATGACTTTCGTGATGCGCGCGCGCCGCGCCGCCAGAACCTTCTCCTTGAGGCCGCCGATTGGAAGCACGTTCCCGCGCAAGGTTATCTCCCCCGTCATCGCCACGTCTTTGCGGATGGGCCGCTGCGAAAGCACAGAGACCATCGCCGTCGCAAGCGTGATGCCCGCCGAGGGGCCGTCCTTCGGAATCGCGCCTTCGGGGATGTGTATGTGTATATCGTACTTCTCGAAGTCTTCTTCCGGTATGTCCAGCTCGCGCGCACGCGACTTGGCGTAGGAGAGCGCGGCCTGCGCCGACTCGCGCATCACCTCGCCGATCTGTCCCGTCAGAACGAGGTTGCCCTTGCCCTTCATCCTCAAAGCCTCGAAGAACAGAACGTCGCCGCCCACGGCAGTCCAGGCGAGGCCCGTCGCCACCCCGATCTGATCCTTCTTCAAAATCTCTTCGGGGAAGACCTTCGGCGCACCCAAGAATTCGTGTACGTTCTTCCGCGTGACACGCACCGTCTCGGACTTGCCTTCGGCGATGCGGCGCGCGACCTTGCGGCAGATGCGACCGATCTCGCGCTCAAGCTGCCTGAGGCCCGCCTCCTGCGTGTACTGCTGAACGACGACCGAGAGCGCGCTCTTCGAGATGTGAAGGTTCTTGGGCGTGATGCCGTTCTCCTCAAGCTGCTTCGGCAGCAGATGTCGACGCGCGATCTCCATCTTCTCTTCCTCGGTGTAGCCCGCGAGGCGTATGACCTCCATGCGGTCGCGCAGCGCGGCCTGCACGGTGTCGAGAATGTTTGCCGTCGTCATAAACATCACGTTCGAGAGATCGAACGTGACGCCGAGGTAGTTGTCGCGAAAACTGTTGTTCTGTTCGGGGTCGAGAACTTCGAGCAGCGCTGACGAAGGGTCGCCGCGAAAGTCTGCGCCGACCTTGTCAATCTCGTCGAGCATGATGAGCG
>DASQLL010000449.1:0-19029 GCA_035630035.1 Pyrinomonadaceae bacterium
AGTGCGACCGCCTATTCCTGGGAGCGCGGGCATCCTTGCCCGCCAACGCGCCAATAGGCGCGTCCATCTTCGCGCCTGCGGCGCTCAAGGCGGGCAAGGATGCCCGCGCTCCCAGGTGCACGCAATTGCAAACGGCTATAAACCGAGTCTCATTCAACCGGGCCGCCCAACGGGCGCGGCACGCTTGTCAGGAAGTTCGTGATGAGCGCACGCGCGCAAACTCGCACACTCCGGCTGTCGCTCTTCGCGACCGTCTTCGTCCTCTTCCTGCACGCGGCTCTGGCCGGCGCGCTCTCGCATACGTTCGGACAGCAGACCGATTCGGCGTCCGCCGCGCGCGTCGCACAGGTAGTCGAACAGGTGCGCGGCGCGTCGCTCACGGACGACGCCGTGACAAGCGCGCTCTCGCTCGGCTACCGGCTCAACGGCGAAGGGCGCTACGCCGAGGCCGCCGAACTCTTCGGCGCGCTCGTTGCACGCAGGCCCGGCGACGGCGCTGCGCTTTACGGCGCGGCGCTCGCCGCGTTCAACCTCGGTCGCACGGCTGAGGCCGAAGCGCTCGCGCGTCGCGCGGTTGATGCGTTGCTCCCCGCCGGCACGGACGCAAGGGCGTCGGGCTTGTTCGCGCGCGCCGAGGACATGCGCGCCGCCGACGCGCTCGTGCTGCTCGCGGTCGCGCTGGCCGTCAGAGGCGACAACGCCGGGGCGCTCAAGACGGTCGAGCGCGCCGCACGTCTAGCGCCCGAACACTTCGACGCGCAGCTCGCACTGGGCCGCGCGCTTTACGGAGCGGGCGACGACGCGGGCGCGGCGCGAGCCTTCCGCTCGGCGGTTGCGCTCAGACCGTCGGACGCGCGCGCGCGTTTCTTCCTCGCCACCGCGCTTGAGCGCGCGGGCGACGCAGACGGCGCGCTCGCGGCGTATCGAGAGTTGGCTTCGGGCCAACCGCGCGTGGCCGAAGGTCATCTAGGCTTGGGCGTCCTGCTCACGAAGCGCGGCGGCGCGGACGCGGAGGAAGGCTTGAAAGAATTGGAGCGCGCGCTCGCGCTCAAGCCCGATCTGTACGAGGCGCGCGTCACGCTCGGACGCGCGCTCGTGTCGAGAGGTCGCGCCGCCGAAGCCATCGAGCATCTGCGCCGCGCGTCGGAGCTTGCGCCCGAAAACCCCGAGCCGCACTATCAGCTCTCGCTCGCGTACAGGCGCTTGGGTCGGAGCGAAGACGCAGCCGCCGAGTCGGCCATCGTCAAACGGATTCACGAGTCGCGCCGCGCCGCCGGCGCACGCAACGTCACGCCGGCCACGCCGGAGGATTGAAAGAAAGAGAATTACCTATGACACGAGCACTCGCAAAAAAATTCGCGTCGCGCGCGCGCCTCATCGCCGCGCTGTTTGCCGTCGCGCTCTACGCGCCGGTAGCCTTCGCGCAAGAGAAGACGCAGGACGCCCCGCAGGCTAAACCTCAGACGGGCGCGCTGGGCGAGCACAAAGACCAAATCCTCGGCGTGCGTATCGGCATGAGCGTGCCCGAAGCGCTCAAGGCAGTATTCGAGCACACGGCAACAAGCCCCGCGCCGCAGAAGCCCGACGCGCTCAAGGAGGAGGGCAAGGACAAAAAGGACATTCGCATCGCCTATAAGAATTTGAATGAGGGCGAGCTTCAGATCGTCTTCGCGGGCGGGAAGCAGGGCCTCGTCCGCGAGATCACGCTCGTCTACGCGAAGCAGCCGACGATGAGCGACCTAAAGCTCCCCCCGACGGGATCAATCAATGTCAGGACGACGAGGAATGATTTTCTCGACAACGTCATCAACGAAGGACAGGTGTACGACACGCGCTACAGCGTCGGCTTTACAGACGACCAGAAGACCGAGCGCTACTGGTGGCGCGACGAGCGCACGCCCGGCGGCTACGAAGTTCGCATCGGCTTCATCTCGAAGAAGATAAAGGCTAAGAATTCGGGGCAGGTTGACGACAGAATTTTGGCGCGCAAGGTCATCATGGTCAAGCCCGGCGACGAGAAGAAATTTACGGATATCGTCGCGCCGCAGTAAGGCTCAAACGGATAACAGGTCTCGACTGAAGTGATCACGACTTTCATTGACGCAGGCGCGGCGAGGCGCGAGTCCGATTCGCGGCGCGTGCGCCACGCCTTCGCGGCGTGTGCAGTCGCGGCGTTTGTGCTCGCGCCGCTCTTGCTCTCGCCGACGCGCTCGCTCGCTCAAAAGCGTCGGGGGGCGTCCGCGCGCGGAGCGAAAGTCAAAGAGTCGCCGCGCGCGGTCGAGGCGTCGCTCGTGCGCGAGGCCGCCGCGCACTTGCAAGCCGGCAGGTTGGATGAAGCGGAGGCCGCCGTGCGAAGCGCGCTCGCCGCCGACGCACGCGACCCCGAAGCTCATGCGCTGCTCGGCGTCATACACGGTCAGCGCGGTCGCGCGGGCGAAGCCGAAGCCGAGCTGCGCGAAGCTCTGCGACTCGATCCGCGCTCGACCTCCGCGCTGACGAACCTCGGCGTGCTGCTCGTCCGCACGAATCGCGCGGACGAGGCCGTCAAGACTTTCGAGGAGGCCGTGCTAATCGCGCCCGACCACGCGGAGGCGACTTACAACCTTGGGTCGCTCTACGCGGCGCGCGGCGAATTCAAGCGCGCCATCCCTCTGCTCGAACGCGCGGCGGGCGTCAAGGCGGGGCGGCCAGCCGGGCCGCCCGAAGGCGGGCGCGAGCTGCCTGCGATACTGTTGCTTGTGACAGCGTACCTTCGCGACGGGCGCGGCAAAGACGCGCAGCCTCTCGTCGAGATGATCGAGCGCGACGGCGCAGCGGACGCGCGCCAGACGTTCTCGCTCGCGCTCGCGCTCGCCGAAGGGGGAGATTACGCTCAGGCCGTGCGCTTCTTCGAGCTTACGAACCGGCTCAGGCCGAACACGTTTGAAGTTCTGTACAACCTCGGCGTCGCGCTCCTGAACCTCGACCGGCTCGACGAGGCGAGGAAGGCTCTACAGGACGCGGCAACTCTAAAGCCGGAAGATGCGGAGGTCTTTTTCCGCCTCGGCGTCGTCGCTTCGGCGAAGGGCGAGAGCGAGAACGCGCTCGGCCTCTGGCAGCGCACGTTGAAGCTCCGGCCCGAATACGCCGAAGGCTACTTCATGATCGCCGAGGAGCTTGTCAAGAATCAACGCAACGAACGCGCCTTCCCGTTCTACGAGCGCGCCGTCGCGCTCGACCCGTCGCAGGGCATCTACCACGTCCGTCTCGGCGTCGCGCACTTTCGCGCACGCCGCTACGCGCAGGCGCGCGAGACGTTCGAGAATGCGCTCAAGCGTCTGCCGGACAACGCGACGCTTCAATACCTCGTCGGCTACGCCGCGCGCGCCGAGGGACAGTTCGATGTCGCGCTGGGCGCTTTCCGTCGCGCGCTCGAGCTTGAGCCTAACAACGCCGACGCCTACGCCAACCTCGGTTTCCTGACCGCCGAGCGCGGACAGCACGAAGAGGCCGAACGACTCCTGCGCCGCGCGCTCGCGCTCAGCCCCGAAAACTATCCCGCGACTTACGATCTGGGCCGGCTGCTCGTGCGCCTCAAGCGTTACGACGAGGCGCTCCCGCTTCTTGAGCGCGGCGCGCGCATCGAACAGAGCGATCCCGGCGTGCATTACCAGCTCTTTCTCGTCTACTCGCGCCTCAAGCGCAAGGCGGACGCAGACCGCGAGCTTGCGATCTTCAAAAAACTTGAAGAGGCGCGAAAGGATTCCGACGCGGGAGGCGCGAGCGTGAAGACGGAGCAGTTGCCGCCGCCGGACGCAGCCTCTCCCGCGCGTGGCGGCGCGACGCCCGCGCGCAAACCCCCCGGCATCTGAAGGCTGCGCGTTTTACCAAAGGGCCGCGCGGTGATAAATTTAGTGCGAATCACGTCCACGGTTTTCGCTGTTGGTTCATTCGACCCACTGATTGATTAGACTTCTTGCAAAAGAGAGAACGAGAGAAGGCCCGCTCAACCAGCCCGCGTGAGCGGGCGGACAGAATAAAGCCCAGCGTGGAGCCGAAGGCGCAACGCTGGGCTAGTGATAACAAAATTTTCAAGCCCGCGTAAGCGGGCGTCAGCGCGAAGTCGAAATGATGGTTGCTTCATCACACCTCTGTCGCCCATTTCATGGGCTTGGGATGCGTCATGTCGCTCTACCGAGCGTTACGCTGCGCTCCACGCTGGGCTTTATTCTGTCCGCCTGCTCCGCAGGCTCGGCGCGCGCTGTACTTACCGCACCCACTTTTGCAAAAGGTCTACTGAAGTAAAGAGAGATGACGAAATGAGATTCGCTTTTCCCCTGAACAGGATCGCACTCTTGAAGATCGCGCTTCTCGGCCTCGCCTCGCTCGCGCTCTTCTGCTCGTTCAATCGCGCGGCGACGGCCAACGGCGACGACGACAAGAAGAAGGCCGCGCCGCCTCGTTACGAAGAGCTTGTCTTGAAGTCTTACGACCTGCGTTTCGGCAAGAACCCTTTCGCGCCGTCGAATGCGTCGAGCGCGACCGGCACGTTCATCCCCGGCTCGAAGTTCATCCCCGCAGCACGCTGCGCCGTCTGCCACGGCGACGCGCACGCGCAGTGGCGACAGTCCGCCCACGGCAACGCATTCCGAGAGCCTTTCTACCAGAAGAACGTCAAGGACATCATCGCGCAGAAGAACATCGCGCACACGCGCCACTGCGAGTCGTGCCACAACCCCGCCGCGCTCTTTTCGGGCGCACTCACCGACAAGCCCTCGTTCAAGCAGCGCCCCTTCGACGAGGACGGCGTCTCGTGCATCGCCTGCCACTCGATTCAGGAAGTGAACCGTCGCGGCATCGGCGGCTACGTGATGGGCGAGCCTGCGCTTTTAGTCAAAGAGGACGGCACGCGTCATCTCGAAGGCGTCACGGATCAGCAGATTCTCGACGACATATCCGGCCACCGCCGCGCGATGATGAGACCAGTCCTGAAGTCGCCCGAGTTCTGCGGCGCGTGCCACAAGTCGCAAGTGCCGAAGGAGCTTAACGACTACAAGTTTCTGCGCGCCTTCGCGGTCGCCGACGAGTTGCAGATGTCGTCGTTCTCGAAAGAGTCGCCACACCCGTTCTACGTGCGCGACAAAGAGACGTGCAACTCCTGCCACATGAAGCCGGAGGCCGCGCCGCTCTTCGACGTGTCGGCCAAAGAGGGCGTCATCAAGTCGCACCGTTGGGCCGCGGCCAACACGGCCATCCCGGCCTTCTACAACTACAAGGAGCAGCTCGACGCCGTCTCGAAGTTTTTAGAGGGCGACGTGATGGGCATAGACATCTTCGCGCTGCGCCGCCAGCCGCGCGGGTCTGACGCGGGCGAAACAATCGCGCCGCTCAATCGCAGCCAGTTCAAAATTGAGAAGGGCGACACGATCACGGCTGATGTCGTCATCACGAACAAGAACCTCGGCCACGGCTTCCCGCCGGAGCTGCGCGACTTCTACGAGGCGTACATAGAGTTCACCGTGGCCGACGCGATGACGGGCAAGACGCTCTTCAAGTCCGGCTACATCAAGCCCGACGGGTATCTGGACGAGTCGGCGCACAACTACAAGACCTACCTCGTCATGGCCGACGGCACGTTCAACGAGAAGCACTTCATCTGGAAGACGCGCGTCGTCGCGCAGAACAACCACATACCTTCGGGCCGCTCCGACATCGCGCGCTACCGCTTCCAGATTCCGCAGGACGCGGGCGAGTCCGTGAAGATGACGGCGCGGCTTCGCTACCGGCGCTTCACGCGCGTCTTCAGCGACTACGCGCTCGGAAAATCGGTTGACCTTCCCATCGTCACGATGGCGACCGCCGAGCACACGTTGCGCCTCGGCGAGAACGCCGCGCTGCCCGCGGCGAAAGGCTCGATGCCCGACTGGCGGCGTTGGAACAACTACGGCATCGCGCTTCTGGACAACCGCCAGTTCGCGCTCGCGGCGGAAGTGTTCGCGCGCGTCGTGGAGCTTGACGAGACTTACCGCCCGATGGCGCTCACCAACCGCGCGCTCGCGCTCATAGAGATTGACCGCTGGGACGACGCGTCGAAACTCGTTGACGCCGCGCTCGAATTGAACCCGAATCTGCACCGCTCTATCTTCCAGCGCGCGCGCATACGACGGCAGCGCGGCCAGCTCGCGGAGGCCGAAGCCGACATACGCCGCGTGCTCGAAGCCTACCCGCGCGACCGCCTCTCCTTGCATCAGCTCGGCGAGCTGTCGAAGATCAAACGCGACTTCGAGACGGCGCGCGACTCTTACGAGCGCATACTGCAAATAGACCCCGAAGACGCAGGCTCGCACTACAACCTTATGCTCGTCTACCGAAAGCTCGGCATGAACGAGCAGGCGCGCGCCGAGGCCAAGATTTTCCAAGACCTCAAGGACGACCCCGGCGCGTTGCCCGTGGCGAGCGAGTTCCTGCGCCGCCACCCTGAAATGAAGGGCGAGAGCGTGCCGTTCCACGTACACGATCTTCTGAAGGGGCACGGCGAAGTCGCCGGCACGGAAGAAAGATAAAATTTCGGAAGAAGAGACAAGGGGGAGCTACTGCCTCGCATGAAGAGTTTGAAAGCGTTCGTATTTCTGATAAGCGTTTCTGTTCTGGTTGTTATCGCCGCGGGCGCGGCAACAGGCGCTTCGACGCCAGCCGAGACGAAGAAGAGTAGGTCGCAGATATCGAAGGGGCGCAGAGTCTACGCGGCCAACTGCGCGCGCTGCCACGGCGGCGACGGGATGGGCAAGACGACGATGGGCGAGATGACGGAGGCCCCGAACCTGTCTGACGCCGAGTGGCAGAGCCGACGCAGCACGTCGCGCATGGTCGCCTCGGTCGCGAACGGGCGCGGCCAGATGCCCGCCTTCAAGAAGAAGCTCTCGAAGCAGGACATCGCCGCCACAATCGCATATATTCGCACGCTCAAGCGTTGACTGCCCTTTACTGAAGCGGCTTGCATTTGCGTTCGACCGTTTAGAGGCGGGCAATGCCCGCCGGTTCAAGTTGAGATGAAGCTCTTTAAGTCTCACGAGCCGACATCCTGCCGGATGGCGCTGGTCAAGCTATCAAGCATATCTACCGCATGAGCCGGGCGGCGTTCCGATTGAAGTTGATTGGCGTGGCTATTGGGAAGTTGAGACGGCGGGCATTGCCCGCCTCTAAACGAAGATGGTTCGTATCACTCGACTGTAAATCGGTATGTGAGTTTTAGCTTTCCCCTGTTGTAGTTTTAGCGGTCTGTTTGTGTTTCGTTCGTGCCATGCCACGCGCGCGGCGGGAGTCTATTCCGGCGCGGGCCGGAAGTGTTCCAGTCGCACACCGAAAAGGCCACACGTCAGATGAAACTGCGCTCGCCGAAACTTCTCTCGAAAGCATTTGCCGCCGTCATCCTCTGCCTGCTCGCACCCGCATTCGCGTTAGCGCAAGGCGCGAGCGCGCCGCAAGTCCTGAAGGTCGAGCCGCCTTCTTGGTGGGCGGGGCACAGCATCAACCCTGTTCGACTGCTCGTGCGCGGGCGCAACCTGCACGGCGCGCGCGTCGCCGCGACTCGCGCCGAAACGGAATCCTCCGGCGCGCTCGTCAACCCCGCGGGCACGTATCTTTTCGTCAATGTCCGCGTCAGCCCGATGGCGCGTCCCGGCGCGTACCCGCTCACGCTTGAGACCTCCGCGGGGCGCACGACGATCCCTTTTACGATCAACGCGCCGCTCGACCCCGACAAGAATTTTCAGGGCATCACGACGGACGACGTTATCTACCTCATCATGCCCGACCGCTTCGCGGACGGCGATACGAAGAACAACGCCCCCGCCGACTCGCCGCCCGAAGCCAACGATAGAAAGAACCCGCGCGCGTGGCACGGCGGCGACCTGCGCGGCGTCATAGGCCGCCTGCCGTACCTGAAAGAGCTGGGCGTGACGGCCATCTGGCTGACGCCATTTACGGACAACTGGAACGGCGTCAACCGCTGCGCCGAACCGTGGTGCCCAAGCACCTACTATCACGGCTACCACGCGATTGATTATTACGGCGTCGAAGACCGCTTCGGCACGATGGAGACTTTGCGCGAGCTTGTCGAGCGCGCGCACGCCGCAGGCATCAAGGTCATACAGGATCAGGTCGCCAACCACATAGGCTCGCATCACCCGTGGTACACGGACGCGCCGCTCGACAACTGGTTTCACGGCACGCCTGAGAAACATCACAGGACGAATTTTCGCGGAGACTTTCTGCTCTCGCCGCACGCGCACCCATCGCAGCGCGCCTTCGCGCTCGACGGCTGGTTCGCGGACGACATGCCGGACATGAATCAGGAAGAGCCGGAGGTCGCGCGCTATGAGATACAGAACTCGCTCTGGTGGGTCGGCATGACGGGCGTTGACGGCATACGACAGGACACGATTCAGTGGATGCCGCGTTTCTTCATGCGCGATTTGAACACGGCGTACCGCCGCGAGTACCCGCGCGCGTGGATGGTCGGCGAGGTCTTCGACACAGACGCCGTCCACACGAGCTTCTTCATGGGTGGGCGCAAGGGCTGGGACGGCATAGACACGGAGCTTCCCACCGTCTTCGATTTTCCCGTGTGGGACATCTCGCGCAAAGTATTCACGGGCAAAACTCCAGCCGCTGCGCTGCGCTTCATCCTCCGCTCCGACGCTTTGTACCCGGACGCTTCGCGTCTCGTCACGATGTCGAACAATCACGACACGCGCCGCTTCATGTCTCTTGAGGGCGCGACGCTCGAAGGCGCGATGCTGCACATGGCGTATCTGACATTGATACGCGGCACGCCGCAGCTCTACTCAGGCGAAGAGATAGCGATGGAGGGCGGCGACGACCCAGACAACCGACGCGACTTTCCGGGCGGCTTCCCCGGCGACCGCCGGAGCGCGTTCGAGAAGGCGGGGCGCACGCCCACAGAGCAACGCATGTTCGAGTGGACGCGCGATCTGCTGCGCCTGCGCCGCGAGCATTCGGCCATACGTCGCGGCGCGCTGATTGATTTGTCATTCGACGACGACTCATACGCCTTCGCGCGCCGCGACGCCGATGAAACAATCATCATCGCAATCAACCGCGCCGCCTCGCCGAAAGATATTTCGTTTCCCGCAAACTACGTTGACGCGCGCGACGGCGCGCACCTTGAGCCGCTGCTCGCGGCGAAAGACCGTCCGGCAGTCGTAGCCGGCTCACTGAAACTGACCGTGCCCGCGCGCACGGCTGTGGCTTATAAGATCGTGACAGGTGACAAGTGACAGGTGACAGGTAAGACGGTTTTTCTCTTGTCACCTGTCACTTGTCACCTGTCACTGGTTTTGGAGGTTGATGTGAGCTTTCCGAGGGCGTGCGGCATACTTCTGCACCCGACTTCTTTGCCGGGCCGCTACGGCGTGGGCGACTTGGGACTGGAGGCGTATCGCTTCGTTGACTTTCTCGCCGCCGCGGGCCAGAGCCTCTGGCAGGTCTTGCCGCTCGGCCCGACGGGTTACGGCAACTCGCCCTATCAGTGCTTCTCGGCGTTCGCCGGAAACACGCTGCTCGTCAGCCCCGACCTGCTCGTAGAGCATGGTCTGCTCGCGCCCGAAGAACTCTCGGACGCGCCATCGTTCACAGACGAGCGCGTCGAGTACGGCCCCGCCATCGAGTTCAAAGACGCGCTGCTGAAGAAAGCGTTCGAGAACTTCAAGCGCGCGAAGCCCGCAGGCGTGCGCGACGGTTTTGAGAAGTTCAAGGAGAGCGCGTCTGCGTGGCTCGACGACTACGCGCTCTACCGCTCCTTGAAGCGCGAGCGTGACGAAGTGGCTTGGACGAGCTGGGAAGAGCCGTTCGTCCGGCGCGACCCCGACACGCTCACAATCGCGCGCGAGCGCCTGAGCGAACGCATCGAAGAGGTGAAGTTCAAACAGTTCCTCTTCTTCGACCAGTGGGAGCGTCTGCGCGAATACTGCCACGGCAAGGGCATCAAGATAATCGGCGACATCCCCATCTTCGTCGCGCACGACTCGGCGGACGTTTGGTCGCGCCCGGAACAGTTCAAGCTCGACGCGCAAGGGCGTCCGACCGTAGTCGCCGGAGTGCCGCCCGACTACTTCAGCCGCACGGGCCAGCTCTGGGGCAACCCGATTTACAACTGGGAGCGAATGAAGCAGGAGTCTTTCGCTTGGTGGGTCGAGCGCGCGCGCGCGATGCTCTCGCTCGTTGACATCATACGCATTGACCACTTCCGCGGCTTCGCCGCCTACTGGGAGATACCGGGCGGCGACAAGACGGCGGAGCGCGGCGGGTGGGTCTTCGCGCCGGGGAGGGAACTGTTCAAGGCCATCAAGTCGGAGCTTGGCGTGCTACCCATCATCGCCGAAGACCTCGGCTTCATCACGCCCGATGTCATCAAGCTCCGCGACGAGTTCGACTTTCCCGGCATGCGCGTTTTCCAGTTCGCCTTCAGCACGGACGCGACGAACAAAGACCTTCCACACAACTACGTCCGCAACACGGTCGTCTACACGGGCACGCACGACAACGACACGGCGGTCGGCTGGTTCCGAAGCGAGCCGGGCGGCGCGTCATCCGTCCGCAGCGCGGAGCAGATCGAGCGCGAGCGTCGCTTCTGCCTCGACTACGTCGAATCAAACGGCGCGGAGATCAACTGGGACTTCATACGCGCCGTCTACGCCTCGGCGGGCGACACCGCGCTCGTGCCCATGCAGGACGCGCTCGGCCTTTCGTCGGAAGCGCGCATGAACACGCCCGCGACGATGTCGGGCAACTGGGCTTGGCGTCTCGCGCAGGGCGCGCTCACGGAAGAGTTGTCAGCGCGCCTCCTTCATCTCGCGGAGCTTTACGGTCGCTACCCCGCCATGACCGACAGGCCGGAACACACGGCTGAGAGCTACGAGGCGAAGCAGACGTGGGGATGAAAGAGAAGTGATGAGTGATGAGTGATAAGTGATAAGAAAGAACGAAAACTTTTTATCACTCGTCGCCCGTCATTCAACCAACGGTAGATATGAAAATCGCTAACACAGTAGTCGCGCGAATCACGCTCCTCTTATCAATCGTCGTCCTTTCCGCCGTGACGTGCGCGGCGCAAAGACTGCCCTCCGTGGATAAGGTCGAGCCGCCTAGCTGGTGGGCGAATCATTCCATAAACCCAGTGCGCGTGCTTCTGCACGGGCAGAACCTCGGCGGCGCGCGCGTCGAGGCCGTCGGCGCGGGGATTAAGACCGGACTCGTGCGCGTCAACGACGCGGGCACGTACATCTTCGTTGATGTGTTCATTGAACGCGACGCGAAGCCGGGCGTGCGCCAGTTGAGGGTCAGCGTCGCCGTGGGGACGGCGGACGCAAACTTCGTTATCTCCGAACCGCTCGCGCGTGAGAATCGCTTTCAAGGCTTCACGACGGACGACGTGATCTACTTCATCATGCCCGACCGCTTCGCGGACGGCACTCCGTCGAACAACAACCCCGCCAAATCGCCCGGCCTCTACGACCGCTCGAAGGGGCGCTACTATCACGGCGGCGACTTTCAGGGGATCATAGATCACCTGCCGTATCTCAAAGACTTGGGCGTCACGGCCATCTGGATAAACCCCGTCTACGACAACACAGACCGCCCCGACGAGAAGGAGATGTACCCGGAGACCGAGGGCGGCCCCCGACGACCGACGACCGCGTACCACGGCTATGGCGCGATTGACTTCTACGGCGTCGAAGAGCATTACGGCAACATGCGCCTTCTGCAAGCGCTCGTGGACAAGGCGCACTCGATGGGGATGAAGGTCATACAGGATCAGATAGCCAACCACACAAGCCCCTATCACCCGTGGGTCGCGGATCGCCCGACGCCGACGTGGTTCTACGGCACGGTCGAGCAGCACCTCTCGAACAACTGGCAGAAGTGGACGCAGATGGATCCGCACGCCAGCGACACGACGCGCCGCCGCAACCTCGAAGGCTGGTTCATAGACATCCTGCCCGACCTCAATCAAGAGGACGAAGAGGTCAAGCGTTACCTCATACAGAACACGCTCTGGTGGCTCGGCACCGTGGGCTTCGACGCGATACGCATGGACACTTTGCCGCACGTCCCGCGCCCCTTCTGGCGCGACTGGTCTGCGGCCATCAAGCGCGAGTACCCGAACGTCAACGTCCTCGGTGAGCTTTTCGACGGCGACCCTGCTCTGCTCGCTTACTTCCAAAGGGGAAAGGTCGGGCACGACGGCATTGACACAGGGATAGACACGCTCTACGACTTCGCGCTCTTCTACGCCGTGCGCGACGCCTTCGCCAAGGGCGAGTCGGTGCGTAAGCTCTCGCAGGTTCTCGCGCACGATCATCTGTACCCGCGCCCCGAAGTCCTCGTTCCTTTTCTCGGCGTGCACGACATGGGCCGCTTCATGTCGGAGAAGGGCGCGACCATCGAGGGCCTCAAGCTCGCGCAGACTTTCCTGATGACGACGCGCGGGACGCCCCTGCTCTATTACGGCGACGAGCTTGCGATGCCCGGCGGCGGCGACCCCGACAACCGGCGCGACTTCCCCGGCGGCTTCCCCGGTGATGAGCGCAACGCCTTCACCGAGAAGGGGCGCACCGCCGACGAGAACGAAGTCTTCAACCACCTGCGCCGCGTCGCGCGCGCGAGGGCGGAGCTTCCGGCGCTTCGGCGCGGGACGCTCGTACACGTCTACGACGAGGAGCAGCAGACCGTCTTCGCGCGGCGGCTCGGCGACCAGACCGTCTTCGTCGCTTTCAATAACGACCGCGTGCCGGCCACGATTAAGTTCAAGCTCAGCCACGCGGGCCTCGCACCGGACGCGCGCGTCCGCGTGAGACATGACTATCTCGGCACGGGCGGCCCTCGCGCCGAGCGCCTGCGCGGCGACGACGTGGAACTCGACATGGGGCCGCGCTCCGCCGCGATCATCACGGCGACGCTGTTGAAAGACTGAAAAGGTCGAACACGTATGGCTTGGAAGACGAAACCCTTTTCCGAGCAAGTCGCGCTCGTCACGGGCGGCGCAACGGGCATAGGACGCGCGTTCGTCGAAGCTCTCGCACGTGAAGGCGCGCGCGTCGTCATCGCCTCGCGGCGCGGCGACGTGCTGCAACGCACGGCGGACGAGTTGAACACGGCGGCGGACGCGGAGCGCGTCACCCCTTACGCCTTCGACGTGCGCGCGCGCGACGAGTGTGAGGCGGTCGTGCGTCACACGGTCGAGCAGTTCGGCTCGCTCGATGTGCTTATCAACAACTCTGGGCTGGCCGTTCCAGAAACGGTCGAAGAGATAACGGAAGAAGGTTGGGAGACGGTTCTCTCGACGAATTTGAAGGGCGCGATGTGGCTCGTGCGCGCCGCTTTGCCGCACATGGCGGCGCAGGAGTTCGGCGACATCGTCAACGTCTCGTCGCAGGCGGGCAAGAACGGCTACGCCGACGTGCCTTCGTACTGCGCCTCGAAGTGGGGGCTGCTCGGCTTCGCAGAGTCCGTGCGCGACCACGTGCGACGGGGCGGAGCGAACGTCCGCGTCTTCAACTTCTGCCCCGGACTCGTTGACGTTGAGAACGCCGCGCCGGACGCCGAAGCCCGCCCCGGCTTCGTCCACGTCGCGAACATGGCGCGCACGCTTTTGTACGCGCTCTCGCTCGACCGCAACGTTGTGATAGAGGACATCAACATCTACTCAAGGTAAGTCTGGAGTCTGGAGTCTGGAGTCTGGAGTCCGAACGAGGGCTTTGACTCCAGACTCCAGACTCCAGACTCCAGACTCTTGGAGAAACAACATGCGTGAGAAACCGCGCCTGAGCTTCTGGCAAATCGGGAACATGAGCTTCGGCTTCCTCGGCATACAGTTCGGCTGGGGGTTGCAACTCGCCAACATGTCGGCGATTTACACCTACCTCGGCGCGAGCGCCGACGACGTGCCGATCCTCTGGCTCGCCGGGCCTGTGACCGGACTTTTAGTTCAGCCCGTCATCGGCTCGATGAGCGACCGCACGTGGAACCGCCTCGGTCGTCGTCGTCCTTACTTCCTCGTCGGCGCGATTCTGGCATCAATCATGCTGTTCTTCATGCCCGACGCGGCGGCGTTTGCGAACGCGCTCGGTGCGCCCTTCGCTTCTTTCGCGCGCGGAGTTCTTGGAGTCACTGCCGGTGTCGCGGTCGCGGCGGGGTTGCTGTGGATACTCGACGCTTCAATCAACATTTCGATGGAGCCGTTCCGCGCTTTCGTCGCCGACAAGCTGAACGCGAGTCAGCGCACGGCGGGGTTCGTGATGCAGTCGTTTTTTATCGGCGTCGGGCAGACGCTGGCGAACGCACTCGTCTACTACTTCAACGCGACGGGTTACGACGCGAACGTCCTGCCCGGAGTCGTGCCGCCGTCGGTCACGCTCGCCTTCAAGATCGGCGCGGTCGTCTTCGTTCTCGCGGTGTTGTGGACGGTGGTCACAACGCGCGAGTACCCGCCCGACGACTTGGAAGCGTTCGAGCGCATGCGACGCGAGAAGCGCGGGATGGTCGCCGGCTTCAAGGAAATTTTTTCGGCGGTCGGCAGCATCCCCGCAACGATGAAGCAGCTCGCCGTCGTGCAGTTCTTCACGTGGCTCGGACTGTTCTGCATGTGGATGTTCTTCGGCCTGATGACTTCGTACCACATCTTTGACGCCCCCGACCGTGACTCCGCGCTCTTCCGCGAAGGCGGCGCGTGGGGCGGCCTGATGTTCGCCGTTTACTCGATCACTTGCTTTGCCATCGCCTTCGCCCTGCCGAAACTTGCCGGTGCGACTTCACGCAAGGCCGTGCATGCCATAGCCCTAACGTGTGGCGGACTCGGCTTGCTCTCGTGCTACTTTATACAGGACAAGAACCTGCTCATCCTCACGATGGTCGGCGTCGGCATCGCATGGGCTTCAATTCTTTCGATGCCCTACGCGATTCTCTCGACCGCGCTCCCGCCCGCGCGCATGGGCGTATACATGGGGGTCTTCAATTTCTTCATCGTCATTCCCGAAATCATCGCCTCGTTCACCTTCGGTCGGATCATCCGTGCGTTCTTCGGCGAGAACAGCACCACCGCGCCGCTCTACGTTGTGATGGCGGGCGGCGGGTTCCTGCTTCTGGCCGCGCTGGCCTGCGTCACGCTCGTTAAAGACGTGGAGGACGGGAACGTGCCGGAGCGCGCGGTGATACGCGGCGACTCCGACGAGCCTTTGACGGTGCAGCAGTCGGTGCAGCCCGTGCCCAGCACGGGACTCATTGACGAACCGCAGTCGGACGGCGACAACAAGAGGGAGTGAGCCATGCGAAGGAAGTTCATCTTTGCGGTCGCGTCTCTTTTCGTCGTGCTTCTCTTTTCGGGGCGGGCGCTTGCTTGCTCGTGCGCGGGGCCGGCGCAGCCTTGTCAGGCGTTCGGGGGCGCGTCCGCGGTCTTCATCGGCACGCCCACGGGGATGGAGACGAGGCTGATGAAGTCGGGCGATAAGGATGAGTTCGACTGGACGCCGAGGGTCTACAAGTTCACGGTCTTGCAGCCGTTCCTCGGCGTCGAGGGGACGGAGGTCGAGGTCGCGACGGGCAGGGGCGGCGGCGACTGCGGCTACAATTTCGCGCGCGGCGAGACGTATCTCGTCTACGCGTACGGCGGGGGCGGGGGCAAACCCTTTTCGACGAGCATCTGCACGCGCACGAGGCCCATCGCGTCGGCGGCGGAAGACCTTGAGTTCCTGCGCGGACTCCCCACACGCGGGGCGGGCGTCAGCATCTCGGTCGCCGTCATGCGTTACTTGCAGAGCGTGAAGGATGGCGACTCGAAACACGTCGGCGGAGTGGCTTCCGCCCCGCTCGTCGTCGAGGGCGTGGGCGAGCGTAAGGAGTACAAGACCGACTCGGAGGGCCGGCTTCAACTGACGGGGCTTAAACCGGGCAAGTACAAAATCAAACTCCTGCTGCCCGAAGAGTTGACGACGTACAAGACCGAGCAGGAGTTGACGGTTTCAGACCGCGGCTGCGCGAGCGTGTTCTATCAGGTCACGGACAACGGGCGCATAGGCGGCAAGGTGATGGACAACGTCGAGGGCAAGCCGGTCGCGGGCGTCCTCGTCGCGCTCGTTGATGCCGACGACCACGACGTTGAGAAGCACTACAGCAGGCTTGAGCGCACGGACGACGAGGGGCGCTACAAATTTTCGGGTGTGCCGCCCGGTCGCTACCTCCTCGCCGTGAACTTCAACCGCTTCCCGCAGCCGGACGACCGCACGAACGCTTACCCGCGAACCTTCTACCCCGGCGTCGCCGACGCCGCACAGGCCGAGGTTATTTCTCTAGGCGCGGGCGAGGAGTTGAAAGACCGCGACCTGCGCGTGCCGCAGGCGAACGCCGAAATCGTCGTCAAAGGCGTCGTCGTCTGGGCCGACGGCACCCCTGTTCCGTTGGCGAACGTGGGCTACAAGGACATGACGCACAGCGACCCCGGCATCAATTACGGAACGCAGGCCGATGTGCAAGGGCGCTTCACGCTCAAAGGCTTCACGGGCCAGACGCTGCTCATCGAGGCGTCGAGCAAGCGCCCCTTCGTCGGCGACTTCCGCCGCGACGGGCCGATGGAGCGGGCGGAGAAGGTCAGGATCACGCTCAGCGAACCGACTGAGACGGTGAAGATAGTCATCACAAAAATCAGATGAGCGAGATGATGTCGCGCTTCTTCTTTGCGAACAGTTGGGAGCTGAAATGAAGGCAACGACCATGCACAAACTCTTCCGCACAATGCTCGCCGCGCTGCTGTTCTCGACGCTGCTTTCTCATGCCTCGCTCGCGCGTCAGCGCGACGTGTCGAAGGAGTCGGCGCGCGCGGACATCCCCGCGTGGGTCAGGGACGGCGTCGTCTACGAAATCTTCCCGCGCGTCTTCTCGGCGGAAGGGAACTTCAACGGCATCACGGCGCAGCTCGACCGCTTGAAGGAGCTTGGCGTTAACATCCTGTGGCTCATGCCGATTCATCCCATCGGGCAGGAGAAGAAGAAGGGAAGCATCGGCAGCCCTTACGCCGTGCGCGACTACTACACCGTCAACCCCGACTACGGGACTGCGGACGACTTCAAGCGGCTCGTGCGCGAGGCGCACAGGCGCGACATGAAGGTCATCATTGACATCGTCGCCAATCACACTTCTTGGGACAACGTGATGATGAAGACGCCGGACTTTTACGTCCGCGACGCGACGGGCAAAATCACATACCCGCACGACTGGTCGGACGTGGCCGAGCTGAACTACGACAACCCCGCGCTGCGCCGCTACATGACCGACATGCTCAAGTTCTGGATACGCGACTTCGACCTTGACGGCTTTCGCTGCGACGTTGCGGGCGAAGTGCCGACCGACTTCTGGGAGCAGACGCGTGAGGAGCTTGAGAAGATAAAGCCCGACATCGCGCTGCTCGCGGAGTCCGACAAGCCGGAGCTTCTTGTGCGCGCTTTCGACTTCGATTACGCGTGGCCGATGCACGGCACGCTCACGGACGTTTTGCAGGGACGCAAGCCCGCGACAGCCTTCCGCGCCGTGTGGGAGTCGGACGCTGCGAAGTACCCGCGCGGCGCGCTTCGCATGCGCTTTACAGACAACCACGACGAGCGTCGCGCAATCGCGCGCTTCGGCGAGCCTGCCGCGCTCGCCGCGTCCGCGCTCATGCTCACGCTCGACGGCGTGCCGATGCTCTACAACGGCATGGAGGTCGGCGACACGGCGGAGTCGGGCGACCCCGCGCTCTTCGAGCGGCTGACGATCTTCTGGCCGATTGTGAAGCGCAGGCCGGAGTTCCCGCGCTTCTACCGCCAGATGATCGCACTCCGCAAAGCGCACGCGGCCTTGCGCGGCGGCGAGACCGTTTGGCTACGCAACTCCGACGAGTCGCGCGTCGTCACATACGCGCGCCGCGACGCCGCGGAGGAGATGATCGTCGCCATCAACTTCTCTTCGCAGTTCTTCGTCGGCACGGTCGAAGCGCCGATGGGCGCGGGCTTCGTTGACATCACGCCCGACCTGCGCGAACCACCTAAGACAGACGCGGGCGCGCGGGAGCGAGCCAGCCGCGCGCGTATGTCAGGACTGCCGGTGGTCGCGCTCGATCCGTGGGGGTACAGAATTTTCAGAAGGCAGAAGTAAAAAGTTTAGACAAACCAAAGCCCCGGCAGGGGCGGCATAACAGTAGCCCACGGCGTGAGCCGTGGGACATGCACGAGTAAGAAAACAAAGCCCCGTAGGGGCGAAAGAAATTCTTGAGAAAGCCGCTGTCTCGAATTTCTTTCGCCCCTACGGGGCTTTGTTTCTATTTCTCGGCTCGTCCCCACGGCTCACGCCGTGGGCTAATGTTCTTCCGCCGCTACGCGGCTGCCTCGCTTATCTCTTGCCCGCTCGCCGCAAACCGACCAGACGCATCGCGCGCATAATCTCTCCGTTCCGCATAAAGTATTTCCACACGAATCCGCTCCGAAGGTTTTCCGCGCCCAAGAGTATCGGCCCTTGGTTGATGCCTATGACATCGGGATTGACCCAGCCGTTGTTCGGGTTGAAGGCGTCCGTGAAGCCGTAGCGACCATAGACGCGCTCGCCGAACTTCTCCTTCATCGCGCGCAGTGCGCTAACGGAGATGTCGGGCGTGAACATGAGCGAGCCGCCCGCAGCCGAAGGCACGACCGTGCCGTCAATCGCCGGGTCGCGCGGCGGCCCGCCCCAAGCGACGTAGCCTTTCGCGCTGTCCGATGCCGTGATGCCCCAAACGTCGGGGCCGTATCCGGGGAACTCCGAGGCGAGGTCTATGCAGAACTGTCGGTGCGCGCGCGTGGCCGCGACGGAGTTTGCGAAGTAGTCTGTGAATGGATAACGACTTTCGCGCGCGCCGCGAAGGTCAGCCCAGAGCTGCGTGTACTGGTGTATGAAGAGCGGCCCGTCGCTCATGAATGTGAAGCCCGCGTATGATATTCGCTTGCGCGTCCAGCCGAGCCACGCGCGCGG
>DASQLL010000450.1:0-3461 GCA_035630035.1 Pyrinomonadaceae bacterium
AGATGATGTAGATGTTCATGCCCCAGAAGAGCAGGAACGAAAGCCACTCGGTGCCGGTGTGCCCGCCGACTGCGCCGCCGAGCAGAGTATGCCAGCCGGGGATGATCGCCTTGAAGAGTGTGTCGAGCGCCTGCCCGCCTATCCAAGCCTGTATGCCGAACCAGCCGCACGCGACGATTGCGCGCATTAGTGCCGGAAGGTTCGAGCCGCGCGTGCCGTAAGCCGCGCGCGCGAAGACAGGGAAGGGGATGCCGTACTTTGTTCCGGGGTGCGAGTTGAGGAGTATCGGCGCGAGGACGATTGTGTTGCCGAGAAGGATCGTGACGAGCGCCTGCCACCAGTTCATGCCCGCGCTGATGAGACCGGAGGCGAGCATGTAGGTCGGTATGCAGTGCGCCATGCTTATCCACAGCGCGGCGTAGTTGTACGTCGTCCAGTCGCGTTTCTCGACGGGCACGGGCGCGAGGTCTTCGTTGTAGAGCGGGCTACGCTTAATCTCCTCAGCCGCGCGCTCGCGCAGCTCTACGCGCCCGTCTACGTGCTCGATGATTTCGCTGTCGGTTTGTGTTACGTCAATCATTCGGGAAACGCCCCTCAGTTGAGAACGAAGCTGACAGTGACCTGCGCCGTCACGGTTATCATCCCCGGCGCGAAGGCGGAATCCTCGTCGCTCGAAAAGCTGCCTGAGACGACCGTGCTGAAGTTGTTGCTTGAGGACGAGCGCCCGAAGCCTTCCTCCTGAATCGAGTGCGCCTTGCCGATGGTCTGTCCGATCTCTGCGGTCAGCGCGATGGCCTTCTCGCGCGCGGCGCGTATGGCTAGAGCGCGCGCCTGATCCTTGTGTTTGCGTATCTGCGACGTGCGGAACTCGACGCTGTTGACCTTGCTCACGCCCGCCTTCAAAACTTCGGCGAAAAACTTCTCAAAGCGCGGCAGGTCTTTGAAGCGGACGATGACGGTCTTGGAGACTTCGTAGCCGAGCAGCTCGCGCTTAACTTTTTTGGCGTCGTCCTCTTCATCGTCAACGAGGTCGGTGCTGTACTTCATCTCGACCGAGATGTAGTCGGTCTTCACGTCCTGCGGGGGGACGTCGAAGCGGCGCGCGAGGGCGAGTATGTCACGGACGCTGTCGTCATTCTGCTTCTGCGCCTCGGTCAGATCGCGGTTGAGCTTCGTGACTTCCAAGCTGAAGTTGACCTCGTCGGGCGGCACGCGGATTTCGGCCTGCCCGCTGACGGTAATTAGCGGCTGCTCGCCCTTCTGCCGCGCCGCCGTCGCGTGCGGAAGCAAAAGCAGGAGGCATAGGCCGAAGATGCGGAAAGGGGATTGATACATTATCTGAATCTCTATCATATGGCTTCAAATCATCCGTCGCGTTTTTAGCGCAACGGATAAAGTCTCCGCGCCTCTTCTTACTTTCAACGCGTACTGAATGCCCGGCTGACGCAACATCTCGCGTAGCGCGGCGAGCCTGAATTCGCTGGCCGGGCGACCTTCAAACGTGACGATCTCGTCGCCCTGTTTGAGGCCGACCTCCTCTGCGGGCGAGTTCGCTAACACGCGGTTGACCCGAAAGACACGGAATGAAGGGCTGTCGGTAACGAACTGGATGCCGCTCATGTCGTACTCGAAGGGTTCGGAGAAATTCTTGTTCGGCTCGACGTACATCCGGCTGCGCGAGTAGTCGAAAGTGACTTTGAAGCGGCGAAGGAGCGCGCCGCCGATGTTGCCCGCCGCGTCGGGGCGCGCGAACGTCCCTGTCTGCGGGAACGACGTGACGGGGTTTTCGAGCGTGTAGCTTCCAAGTATCAGTCGGCTCGTGCGACCGACGGGCATCATGATTTCACCGCCGACGCCGCGCCCGAAAATTTTCAAAGTCTTCGTGGACGAATCGGCCAGCCGGTTCTCGTTGACGAAAGATTTGAGCAGGACGAGCGGAAAGTTCGATCCAGTGTCCAAAACGAAGTTGCCCTCGACCGGCTCGCGCCCCGGCGCGGCAATCTTTGCGCGGACGTATGGGTGATTATGAGTGAAACTGAGCGGCAGACTCTCTCCGCGCCCCGCGTAGACGAAACTTGCAGGCTCGTGGAGGTTGAGCATCTGTTTCTCGTAATCAATCTCGACGACGAAGCGGCGGAAGAATTCGTAGCCGAGGATGCCGTCCATCGTGTGCCCCATCGCGTTCTCAATCGGAGTCAGCGCGATGGTGGCGACGGTCAGGTCTTTGAGCTGTGCGGAGCTTATATCGAGAGTCACGCCCTGAACTCTTGAGCTTGGGACTTGCCCGCCCGCGCCCGTCGCCTGATGGCTGCCTTCCATCTTCAGGCCGAGCGCTTCGGCGGTCGTCGTGTTGATGACGGAGCCTGCCGCGCCCGTGTCGAGTCCGAACCAGAGCGGCCTTGAGCCGTTGACGCGGAGCTGCAAAAAAATCTCGTTGCCGTTCAGCTCGAACGGAATACGCGCGACGACCTTTGACGACGGCGACGCAACTTTCGTTTCTTGTTTAGTCGCCTGCCCGCGGCTGACCGCGCTAAGCATGACGAGCGACAAAGCCGCCAGCAGCCGGAGAGTCAAAGTCGTCTTTCGTTTCATAACTCTCGTTCCACTCGAATCTAACAACACGGTCACATTGCCACGCACGCACCACGCTTGAGAAATTGTCCGTCGCCTGTCTTGCCTTTAAACTCACCGTTCTCGACTTATCCACAGCGCGGCGTAGTTGTAGGTCATCCAGTCGCGACGCGCGATGGGCACGGGTGCGAGGTCTTCGCTATAGAGCGGGCTGCGACTAATCTCGCGCACCGCCTCCTCGCGCACCTCGATACGCCCGTCCGCGTGCTAGATAGTTTCCATTACAGTGTTCGGCATTTCAAATAATCAATCATTTGGTTTATTTCCGCATCGCACAGTCTTAAGACATTGTGCTGTCCTTTCGGCGTTCTAAGTGATTTGGAAAACCCTGTTTCTGCTCGCAGTTCATCAAAATCAATTTTCAAGTTACCGCATTCTGCCCAACAGCTCGGATTTGCAACAACGTAATTTGAATATAGCTTCAAAGATGTTTCGTTAAGTTGACATCTTCCAATATCAACACAACTCTTAAATCTACTTGATCGACAATGAAAAATTCTGCGACATTTCCAATTATCAATCTCGTGGTCGTCAATCGGGTTCTGGAAGAAATTTCCTTCTTGTGAAATGACGACCTTCAGGAAATCCAAATTTTGCCGTCCTGATCCCTCAAAATATTGTTCTAACTCGCGGTATCGCCACTTGTGATCTCGCTCGGCTTGTGTTTTCGAAATGATGACATTAGTTCGACTCGGAAATCGAACTAAGTAGAACCGAAAAAGTTCTTTGACAAAGTTATAATCGAGCCATCCCTTCTAAGCTCGTCAAGGTGAAGAGATGGATGACTTCTCGCTCAACCGCAAAGAGCGTGTGCAACTGGAAGCCCTGGT
>DASQLL010000451.1:0-7922 GCA_035630035.1 Pyrinomonadaceae bacterium
GAGGCGCACTACTGGCAGCAGTCCTACGTCGAGTTCATGGACGAGCCGGAACGCGACGCGCGCACGAATCGTCCGAAACACTTCGAGCAGGTCGCATTCGAGCGCTGGCTCGACGCGAACCCGCAGGGGACGACCTTGCTGCTCGACACGATTGACGTTCACATGGGCGCGATTCACGCGGCGATGGCCGCGACCTCGACGGACGCGCGCCGCCACGCCTTCAAAGGCTTCCGCGTTGATTCGGGCGACCTTGCGCGCTTGGGCAAGTGGTGTCTTGAGTTTTTCGAGTCGAACGGGCTGCACGGACTTATGCCCGTGCTGACCGGAGACCTCGACGTTGAGGGCGTCCGGCGCATCGTCGCGGAGTTTCCAGAAGCGGCGGGCTTCGGCGTCGGCACGAAGCTTTCGGGCGAGGTCAGCCGCATCGCGGGCGTCATCTTCAAGGAGTGTTTGATTGATGGGCGACCGACGCTCAAAGCTTCCAACACGCCTGAGAAGTCAACGCTCCCCGGTCGCCTGCAAGTCTTTCGCGGCACGGACGCGCGCGGCAATTACGTCGCCGACGTGACCGGACTCGACGACGAGCAGATCGAGATTCCCGGCGCGTCGCGCGTTGAGCTACTGCTCGCGCCCTTCTGGGAGGGCGGGCATCACGAGGCCATACCCTCCATTAAAAAACAGAAAGCCTTTGTCGAAGACCAGCTCTCCCGCTTCACCAACATTGATGATTACCCACACACGTTGAGCGACAGGCTTCGACTTTTGCGTGACGAGTTGACCGCGCGAATGCGCGTGGATAAGTCTGACTGGCAGAGAATCCTAAATATGCCAGATGCTTTGTCGGATAATCTCTCATCATGAACACTAGCATGAAACGCACACTCTTCACGCTTCTCATTGTTGCCGCATCGTGTATCACCGTTTTCGCTCAGGATGGACAGGAGCGACAAAACCCTTTTCAAGTTGATGCTTTCGGGGACATTCTGATTTCAGATTTCCTCGCACGCGCAGACCACTTCGCAATCGAAATTCAAAACAATCCTAGTGCGAAGGCATACATCGTCGCATACATCGTGCCCAACAAGTTTCCGGGCTTTCCCCTTCGCCGAGCGAATTGGGCACGGGGCTATCTAATGCGAGGTAGAGGGATTGATTCCGGGCGGGTCGAAGTTATCAATGGAGGATACCGTGATGAGGTGAGGTTCGAGTTCTGGCTCACAGACTCGGACTCGAAGCCGCCTGTCACGCCTTTCGACTTCAGCGCTGCTCTTTCGAGGGAGAAGAAACCTTTTCTATTTGATCGAATATATTATCCGCTCCCTTCACCGGATGAGACAGGGATTGAAAGCGGGTACATCGGCTACCTTGACGAGGAAGGATGGTATGAGCCTTTCGTGACAGCATTGCGGAGCGATCCCGCTTCCCGCGGCTGCGTTATAGCTTATGCAGCGAGCCGAAACCGACGCGGTAGTGACAGGGTGATGGCTGCTTCAGTGAAGAGAGCCATCATGCGGACGCACGCCATCGGCGCAGACCGAATCGTGCCGATTGCCGGCGGGCGTCGCCCTCATAAAGGGGTTGAGCTATGGATCGTCCCGCCCGGCGCGGAGCTTCCCAAACCCAGCCCGACCGTGCGCCCCAAAAAGCGGAAGCGTTAAGTTGCCGGGAGCGCAGGCGTCCCGCCCGCGCTCCCGGCGCGCATGCCTCCCGCGCGCCCTTCGTGTATAATCCCGCCGTCCCCAATAAATCTAAAATCAAACGTCTGGGAGTCAGATGCCATGAGATACCTGTTTCTCGCCACGCTCCTGCTGTCCGTGCCCATCTTGGGGTTCGCGCAGCAGAGCCGTTCGAGCAAGCTTTTCACGTACCCGTACACGATTGACGATCTGCCCAACGGGCTTCGACTCGTCACCGTGCCGACCGACTATCCGAACCTCGTCTCGCTCTACATCGCAGTCTCCGCAGGCTCGCGCAACGAGGTCGAGGCCGGCAAGAGCGGCTTCGCACACTTCTTCGAGCACATGATGTTTCGGGGCAGCGAGAACTACACGCCCGAACAACGCGAAGACCTCTTCAAACGCGCGGGCGCGGAGACGAACGCATACACGACCGACGACCGAACCGTCTACCACGCGACGTTCTCGAAAGACGACCTCGACGCGATCATGAAGGCCGAGGCCGACCGCTTCCAGCGTCTCAAATACACGCCCGAACAGTTCAAGACCGAGGCCAAAGCCGTCAAGGGCGAGTACGACAAGAACAGCGCGAACCCCTTCTCGAAGATGCACGAAGTCATGCGCGAGACCGCGTTTAAGAAACACACCTACTCGCACACGACGATGGGCTACCTCAAAGACATTGACGACATGCCCAACCAGTACGACTACTCCAAGCAGTTCTTCTCGCGCTTCTACCGCCCCGAATACACGAC
This sequence comes from Pyrinomonadaceae bacterium, assembly GCA_035630035.1. Lineage (GTDB taxonomy): Bacteria > Acidobacteriota > Blastocatellia > Pyrinomonadales > Pyrinomonadaceae > QHXN01. The sequence goes on from DASQLL010000451.1 coordinate 2,432, forward strand.
CATCATCATCGTCGGCGACATCACTCAAGAGCGCGCGCTCGATCTGACGAAGCGTTACTGGGGCGAGTGGAAGCGCGGCGACTACAAGGCAGACATCAGCGAGGAGCCTGAGCAGAACGAGTCGCGCACGGCGCACATACCTTGGGACGCGCCGACGCTCCCGCACCTCGTCGTCGCGTTCCACGCGCCGAAGTATTCGGATTCGAGCAAGGACGTGGCCGCGCTCGATCTGTTCCAGCAGATAGCCTTCGGCGAGAACTCCGACATCTACCAGCAGCTCGTTTTGAAGGAGCAGAAGGTTGACGTGCTTGAGCCTGACTTCGAGCACAAGGCCGACCCGGAGCTGTTCGCCGTCTACTCGCGCGTCAAAGACCCCGCTCAGGTCGGCTACGTCCGCGACCAGATTTTGAAGAACTTCGAGCGCTTCAAGACCGAGTTGATTGAACAGTCGAAGCTCGACGCCACGCGCTCGCGCATGCGCTACGGCTTCGCGATGGCTATGAACAGCAACAGCGCGATTGCCTCCGCGCTCGCGCCTTACGTCGCGATGGAGCGCACGCCCGAAACGCTCAATCGCCTCTTCGACACTTACCAGAAGATAACGCCCGCGGACATACGCGACGCCGCGAAGAAGTATTTCCGCGAGGAGAGCCGCACCATCGTCACGCTCGCGACGAAGGGGCAGAACATCGCCTCGGTCAAAAACGGAAGGGAGGGTAACGAATAATGCGACGCACGCTAACCTTTCTTCTGATCGCAATGCTCTCACTGTCTTCCGCACCCGCGGCCTTCGCCCAGAGGCTCGCGGGCAAGCAGTCGCCCAAGAAACCGCCGATGACGAACAGCAAAATCGCAACCGTGCTTGCGCCTTCGAGCGCGCCGCTAATCTCCTTCCGCCTGCTCTTCAACACGGGCGCGGCCTCCGACCCGAAGGGCAAGGAGGGCGTCGCCGCGCTCACTGCCTCGCTCATCTCCGAGGGCGGCACCAGCTCGATGAGCTACGACCAGATAGTCGAGGCGATGTACCCGATTGCGACCTCCTTCGGCTCGCAGGTTGACAAGGAGATGACCGTCTTTTCGGGGACGACGCACGTTGACAACCTCGAAAAGTATTACGGCCTGATCCGCGACATGCTCCTCGACCCCGGCTTCCGCGAGGAGGACTTCTCGCGCCTGAAGACGAACGCCGTCAACTACCTGAAGACATCTCTCAGGCAAGGCAACGATGAAGAGCTTGGCAAGGAGTATCTCTACAACATCATCTACGCGGGCCACCCATACGCGCACACCAACGTCGGCAAGATCAGCTCGCTCGAAAAGCTGACGATAGACGACGTGCGCGCCTTCTACCGCGACAACTACACGCGCGGCAATCTCGTCATAGGGCTTGCGGGCGGCTACCCCTCGGACTTTCCGGCGCGCATCGAGGCGGACTTCGCAAAACTTCCGGCGGGCACTGCCGCGCCTAAGAAGTTCGCGCAGCCGCGCGTCGCGCCCGGCATGCGCGTCGAGATAATCAAGCGCGAGACGCGCGCCACCGCAATCTCGATGGGCTTTCCCATCCCCGTCAACCGCGCGCACAAGGACTGGCCCGCGCTCGCGCTCGTCGCGTCTTACCTCGGCCAGCACCGCTCAAGCGTCAGCCATCTCTACCAGCGACTTCGTGAAGCGCGCGGCCTGAATTACGGCGACTACGCATACGTCGAATACTTCCCGCGCGGGATGTTCCAGTTCACGCCCAGCCCGAACCTCGGTCGCCAATCACAAATTTTCCAAATCTGGATTCGCCCGGTCGAGCCTCAGAACTCGATGTTCACGCTGCGCGCCACGCTCTTCGAGTTCGACAAGCTCGTGCGCGAAGGGATGAAGCAGGAGGACTTCAACGGAATACGCGACTTCCTCGTCAAGTACGGGAACGTCTTGACGGCAACGCAGGGCGCGCGTCTTGGTTACGCGCTCGACAGCCGCTACTACGGCATCACCGATTACAACACGTACCTTCGCGAGCAGATGTCGAAGCTCACGCTGGCCGACGTTAACCGCGCGATCAAGCAGTATCTGAAGACGAACAACATGCGCGTCGTCATGATTACGAAGGACGCCGAGGGCTTGCGCGACATGATCGTCAAGGGCACGCCGTCGCCCATCACTTACAACTCGCCGAAGCCCGCGGACATCATGGCGGAGGACAAGATCATCGAGAAGTACAAGATAGGCGTCCGCCCCGAACAGGTCGTCGTCGTCCCCGTGGACAACGTCTTCCAGTAAGTGAGAAGCCGGCGGATTTAGCCCCGGCAGGGGCGTAGGAGATTAGCCGGGGGTGAGCGAATCCGAAGCGAGCCGTAAGGCGAGCGGAGGATGAAGCGCAGCCCCCGGAACACGTCACGATAAAAACATTCCGCCCCGGCAGGGGCGGCGGACGCGACGCGCATTGCTAAACGCGATGCTGCTGTCTGATGCGCTCCGCCGCCCCTGCCGGGGCGGTTAATTTTTGTGTTGTCTGTTCCGGGGGTTACGTTTCGATGCTCGCCTCCCGGCTCGCATCTCGGACTCACCCCCGGCTAATTTCCGTCGCCGCTGCCGCGGCTGAACCGCCGTTCAAATTACTGCCCCAGCTTCGTCGAATACAGAATCCCGTACATCGCGTCCTCGTGCTGCGCGAAGTATTTGCCTTGCGAGGCGAGCATGATGTTGACGAGCTGCGTCTGTCCTTTGTATTTGCGGTAGCCCATCCACTGCAAGCGCTGCGGGTTGTCGCCGCTCTCCGGCGCTGACTCGCGGAACAGGACGCCGCGCGCGCCGCCGAAACTTATCCAGCGAACCTCGTTGACCTCGCCGTTCGTCTTGCGCGTCTGCGCCTGATCGTAGAACGCTTTGAGGCTTATGTCCGCCGGAAAGTCCGCGCTCATCGGCGAGATGCTCACGATGAGCGAGGCCGCGTCCCAAGAGCCGGGCGAGCGCCACATGAAGGTCGTGCTTTCCGCCGTGCTCTTCTTCCACTTCTGCGGCACAGTCCACGAAATCTCCTGCTGCTCCCAGACGGCAGACTGCCCGCCGGAGATTGCCGCCGCCTGCTCGCTCGTAGGCACGGGCGCTTCCGCCGCGCTCGCCGTCGAGCTTGAAGAAGATGAAGACGAGCCGCCCAGCCCCGACTTAACAGCCGGATTCACGCTCGCGATCTCGCGCGCCTGACGGCTAAACCAGTAGATGCCGCCGACGGCGAGCACAACGACGAGGGTCACACCGGCGATTGCCACCGCTACGACGGCGATCAATACCTTCACGCCCGTTGTCATGCCCTTCTTCGGAGGTTGCGGCGGCGGCGCACCGTAGCCGCCCTGCGGCTGCATCGGGTTGTTCTGATTCTGCATGTACTTTCCTTCCTTTTCGGCGGGATTTATCTCAGGCTGGTTATCGGCGCAGGACTATATCACGACCGCGCGCTCTGCGGCGGAAGTTTTTCTTCCACGCGTCGGCGGTCGCATTGGTGGTTCGGTAGTATGAAGGCGATTGTGGCCGGGCGTTTACGAGACGGCGTTGAGTTCGTCGGACACGTCCAGCAGGAGACCTACTGACGGGGGGCGCGAAGAGTCGGAGCGCTCTATCGGCCTTTCGGCGAGCATCGTCTCGGTGGCCTCCGCGCTTGCGGGTCTGTGGAACAGGAAGCCCTGCGCGTACCCGCACCTCATGGCCCTGAGTTTCCTCCGCTGGCTCTCGGTCTCCACGCCCTCGGCGACCACTTCCATACCGAGATTTCCGGCCAGCTTGATGATCGTCCCGATTATCTCCGAGTTCTCGTCGCCGTTCCCCATGCCGCTGATGAAGGAGCGGTCAATCTTGAGCGTGTTGACCGGGAAGCGGTGCAGGTAGGAGAGCGACGAATAGCCCGTGCCGAAGTCGTCTATGCTGAGACGTATGCCGAGGTCGCGCAACTGCCTGAGCGTCGCGCAGGCAAGCTCGGCGTTATTCATCACCACGCTCTCCGTAATCTCCAGCACGAGGCTACAGGGGTCGAGGCCCGTCTCGACGAGAACCTGCCTGATTCGCCCCGCGAGGTTAGGCTGTGTGAACTGCTTGCCCGAAAGGTTCACGCTCAGCGACACAGTCGGCCCGACGAGCGATTTGTCCTGCCACTCGCGCATCTGCCTGCACGACTCGCGCAGCACCAACTCGCCCAGTTCGAGTATCAGCCCCGTCTCTTCCGCAACGGGTATGAACTCGGCGGGCGGGACGAGGCCGCGCTCCGCATGACGCCAACGCACGAGCGACTCGAACGCTATTATCTCCCCCTTCTCAAGCGAGATTATCGGCTGGTAGTGAACTTCAAACTCGCGCCGGTCGAGGGCGCGGCGTAGTCCGCTCTCTAGCTGCAAGAGCGCGACCGCGGAGGCGTGCATCCCTTCGTCGAACAACTCGTGCCGCGCCTTGCCGTTCTCCTTCGCGCGGTAGAGCGCGGTGTCGGCGTCGCGGAGAATGTTTTCGGGGTGGTCGTAGCCCTTCGTGTGCATTGCGATGCCGATGCTGGCCGTGGCATAGACCTCGTTGCCTTTGAGCAGCATCGGCAGATTTATTTCTCTCTGAACGCGCTCGGCCACGCGCAGCGCGTCGCTGTAATCGTCAATGCCGTCGAGCAGGAGCGCGAACTCGTCGCCGCCGAGCCGCGCCACTGTGTCGGTCGGACGCAAAGCATTTTCGAGCCGTCGCGCGACTTCGATGAGCAGATGATCGCCCGCGAGGTGGCCCAAGCTGTCGTTAACGTTCTTGAAGCGGTCGAGGTCGAGGAAGAGGACGGCGAAGAGAAAATCGCCGTGCCTCTTCGAGCGCTCGATGGCGAGCCGCAGGCGGTCTGTGAGCATCGCGCGGTTGGGCAGCCCCGTAAGCGCGTCGTGGTTGGCCGCATGGCGGAAGTGCTCGCGGCTCTCCTGTAACTCGCGGCGGATGCGCTCAAGCTCCGTGATGTAACGGCTCTGCTCGTCCACGTGGAGCTTTGCCTGCTCGGCCTGCGCCGCCGCCGTCTCGACGCTTTGCAGATAGGTCTTGTATGTGAAATAGACGACGGCGATGACCGGCATGACGAGGGCCACGGGGTAGAAGCCGAACTCCGAGATGAGCCTGACCGTCACGCCCGCCGCCGTCGCGCCGATGAGGTATGTGACGGAAGTCCACAGGTAATGCCTTCGCCACGTAGGCCAGAACGCTTGGCCGTCCTTGAAAGAACGGTCGAGCGCGACGAGGCCGGAGTTTGCGACGTACTGCGCGAGCGCCATCACGCACACGGTTGTGACGGAGACGGCAATGCTCGCTTCGTCGGACACTTCGGAAGCCGCTCCTAAACAGAGTCGAAGCACCGACGCGGTTACGAAAGTGGAGACGGCCAACGCCGCCGCATTGAAGAAGATTGTTAACGGCTTGCGGCTGATTCGCAGGCTCGAACAGACGCCTTCAGCCGCGGCCAGCAGCGTCGCGGCCTCGCCGCCGAAGAGCAGCAGCG
>DASQLL010000452.1:0-4582 GCA_035630035.1 Pyrinomonadaceae bacterium
CCCACGACGACCGCCGCGCTGCCCCACAGCGCCATCTCGCCCTCCACCGCCAACTGGTTCGAGAAGATGACCCCGACTCCGGCCACGCCCAAAAGCGCGCCCCCCATCTTCAACGCCGTCAGCCGCTCGCCCGGCAGGTAAGCGTGCGCTATCAACATGCCGAAGACGGGAATCGTCGCCTGCAACAGCGCGGCCATGCCGGAAGAGATGTACTGCTCGCCCCAGAACAGCAAGCCGTAGTTAAGCCCGAAGGCCAGCACGCCCGTCGTCAATATCAGCATCAGCTCACGACGAGTGCGCGGGAGCGGCGCGCGGCGCGCGGCGACTATGGCACACAGTATCGCGGAGGCGAGTGTGAAGCGAACGGCTGCGAAGCTGACGGGCGGCAAATCGCGCAGCCCCAGTTTGATGAACAGCCAAGTGGAACCCCAGATGCAGCAGAGAACGAGCCAGACGATGCGAGCCTTCATTAGAACTTCTATACGACAATCCCTTCGGGAAGGCAAAAGGCAAGAGGCAAAAGGCAAAAGGCAAAAATGAAGACGCGCCCCCACGAGCGGCTGTCTTTCACTTTTGCCTTTTGCCTCTTGCCTCTTGCCTTTTGCCTTCCGTCTTACTGCTTTACTTCCGGGTAGAGGTCAACCACGTTTCCCGTGTGGAGCGCGTGCGGGTGTATGCCGTAGCGCTTGATCTTGGCGTTGAGCGTCGTCACCTTGAGGTTGAGTATGCGCGCGGCGCGGCGCTGGTGTCCGCCGGTCTGCATCAGTGCCCAGCGAATGAGGTCGGTCTCGAATCGGCGCACCTCTTCGTCGAAGTCTATGCTCGGCTTGCCGTCGTAAGCCGAGTTGCCCTTGAGCGATTCGACCTCCTGAAGGAGCGCGAGCGTCAGCTCCTTGAGCGTCTTGATCTTGATGGACGCCGACTGCTCCGGCGCGGCCTCGGCCTTCTCGAATGCGTAGTGCTTTTGTTCCAGCATGTTCGTAAAACTCCTTCTTGCAAGGGTGAAGCGGCCTGCGAAGCCCGCCTTTGGGTCAGTCCTCAAGCGCCAGCAATTGCCCGACGCAGTGCTTCTCTACCGTGCGCGTGTTGCGGTCGCTGAGCGCCGCGTCGTAGCCGTCGTTCGGCAGAAGCCACTTCCCGTCCGCGCCCTTGATCAGGTGGCCCAGCTCGTGGAGCAGGGTGAGCGCGCGCGCCTGCCGCGTCTGCGCGGGGAACCTCCCAATCGTCTGCCTCTGCGCCGACAAGGTCGAGGGGACGCGCGCCGCGAACGGGCCGTTGCTGTTTATCGCGGCCTCGTCGAAGAGCCGGTACGACGCGCCCGTAAATGCGTCGTGGAAATTCGTGTAGTCGCCCGACATGCGGACGGCGATTGTGCCCGTGCCGAGCGCCTTGCTCCGCAACTGCCGGGCGAACTGGTTGAAGACCTTGACCGCGCGGTTCGGCCCGCCGAAGAAGCGGCTACAGGAGTTGTCGTCCTTGAGCGCGCGGAAAACGTCCTCGTAAGACTCCTTGTACGCTATCTTCTCGACCGCTACGTCGAGAGGCGTCGGAGCCGGGAGCGGACTCGCAGGCGTCGGGAGCGCCTCTTCGGTTCTGGTCTCGTCAAAGATCGTTGACTTCATCTCGTCAAAGACGGCGCAACAGTCGGCGGCGTTAACGGTCACGCCGAAAATGATCTGGACGAACGCCCCCGCGATGAAGGCGAAGGAGACACCTGATAAACGCATCACGAAACCTCCTCGGCTCGCTGTTCACGTTAGGTATCCCTCCGCTCTCGTCTGATTCAATCTTCTGACTGCAAAGACGCTCGCCGCGTTGGCACGTCCGGCGAATGTTGTCTGATCGTCGCGTCGCCGGCCTGATTGTGACAACCGAAGCGTCGGCGCGCATGACGATGGCGTGGATTTTAAGAAGGGAGCGCCCCGTGCGAAAGGCTTTTGTGATGAAATGGACGGAGCTTGTGATGAAACGGTATGACTCACGAAGCAGGGGCACGCGCGCTTTACATATCGTTTACAAACTGTTGCCGAGAGCGCCCTGCAATTTTTCGCGATAGCTGCGCGAGAGCGTGAGCTGCGTGCCGTCGAGGAGGATGACGTGATACTCGCCGTGCGACCACGGCTGCAATTCCTTGATGCGGTCGAGGCGGACGATTGAGGAGCGGTGTATCCGCACGAACTCTTTCGGGTCGAGCTGCGCTTCGAGACTGCTGATAGTCTCGCGCAGTAAGTAGGCTTTTTTGCCGGTGTGTATGTTGACGTAGTTGCCTTCGGCCTCGATCCAATCAATCTCATCCGTGTTGAGGAAGAAGACGCGCCCGCCCGTCTTGACGACGAGGCGCTCGCTGTAGCGCGTCGGCTCTCTTATCTGTTCGAGAAGCGCGATGATGCGCGCGTCGAGTCCGTCGCCGTTCTGTTCGCGCCTGATCTGACGCTTGGCGCGCTCGATGGCCGCTTTGAAACGCTCGCGGTCGAATGGCTTTAAGAGATAGTCGAGCGCATGCACCTCGAAGGCGCGCACGGCGTAGTGGTCGTAGGCCGTTATGAAGATGACGGGCGGAAGGCCCTCGTCCTTCAAGGCTTCGAGCACGGCGAAGCCGCCGACCTCGGGCATCTGCACGTCGAGCAGGATGAGGTCGGGGCGTATGGACTGTATGGCCTCGATGGCCTCCGCGCCGTTGGTGCATTCGCCGACGACGCGAATTTCGGGGTCGGCGGCGGCCATGCCGCGAATCTTTTCGCGCGCGAGCGGCTCGTCGTCCACGACGAGGACGCGGATTGGAGTTTGAGCGGCTGCGTCCGTCATAAAGGCGGTGAATTGTGAATGGTAAATGGTAAATGGTTAATGAAGAATGCTGAATAGCCGACGTTTGCTGTTCGGCTTGAGCAGTTAGCGCGCAACTTCGGCGACGCTCGACCGCCATTCACTATTCACCATTTACCATTTACCAATAAAGAAAACACCGCGCTGAAAGTGTTTGTGACAAAAAACACCTTCGGGTTTCAGATTTTTATCGCTTTGACTTAGTACGCAGGGCGGCGGGGTCTGTTTCAGGAAGTAGCTGGTTTTATAACCGGAATTTCGAGCGTTACGACCAGCCCGCCTTCCGGGGCGTTTGAAAGCTCGAAACGATGCGCCTCGCCGTAGAGCTGCGCGAGCCGCGCGCGCGTGTTCGATAGCCCCAAGCCCTCTCTCGACCTGCCGTTCGGCTTTGAGATGGCTCTGAGTCCCGGCCCGTTGTCCCTGACCTCTATACGCAGCGAGCCGTTATGCCGTTTCGCGGAAATCGCGACGTGGCCGGGAGTCGCGCGCTGCGAGACGCCGTGGCGCAGCGCGTTCTCGACGATGGGCTGTAGGATGAGGTTCGGGACGGGCGCGTCGAGCGCGCGAGGCTCGATGTCGAGGCTCGTGGTGAGACGATCCTGAAAGCGTATGCGCTCGATTTCGAGATAGCACTTGAGGAACTCAAGCTCTTTCTGCAAGGAGACTTCCTGCGCGCCTGAGTTTTCGAGCGTGAGGCGTAGGAAGTCTCCGAGGCGAGCGATCATACGGTCGGCTGTGTCCGGGTCTTTGTGTACCAGCGCGGAGATGGAGTGCAGGGTGTTGAAGAGGAAGTGCGGGTGGAGCTGCATCTTGAGGGCTTGGAGCTGCGCCTGCGTCAGTTGCGTTTCGAGTTGCGAGGCGCGCAGCTCGCCCTCGCGGAAGCGTCGGTAGAATCGAAAGACCTGATTGAGAAGGAGCAGCAGGCCGTAGATGCCGTAGTTCTCCGTCGAGTTGAAGATGATCCATTGGACGGTCGTCCACGGCTGGTAAGGCTTTTCGGGACTGTTGATGAAGAGGAAGTGGTAAGCGATATGGAACGCACCGGAGATGAAGATGACGAAGAGCGTGGCGAAGAAAAGGTGGAGCAGAAGATTGCGCCACCAGCGCGTGCCCTCGACGGGGAAGCGATTCGCGAAGCCCAGCACGATGATCGTGCCGACGGCCCAGAAGTACGGGTAGATGAACTGCGTCGAGGCGGCCTCGCGCCACGTCAGGGGCCGCTCGCTCAACACGCGCGTGTAATAGAGCTGTCCCGTGAAGAGGAAGGCCAGAACAGTCCAGCAGCCGAAGATGATCGCCCAGCGCGCCCAGCGTCTCTGCCAGAAGCGGACGCCGCTCGTCGCCCTCGGCGCGAAGATGTCGCCCTCATCAAAAGTTTCCGCGTCAGTCATTTTCGCGTTCCGTTCCTGTTATCCTTTACTCGACACGAGATGCCCCCGGCGACTTTCGGCGTGCCGGCGGGAAAGCGCTTGAGGATGATCGGGTGACGCTAGGCGAGGGGTGAGACTCCGACGCCAAACACCAGAATATAGACGCACGGGGCGTCTCTTGTGAAGGGTAGAGTGACGAAGCGGACTGCCGACGTGACGAAAGGGCGCGGGCCGGGAACGGGCGCGGCCTCGCAATCGTTTGGAGGCTTTATCAAGTCGGTCAACATAGAGCCACGCGGACGGACAAACATACATGGAAATAACCAGACGTGAGACGGACGGCGATTATGAGCTGCTGGTGACTTGCGTGGACGAAGCGTGCGGCTACA
>DASQLL010000453.1:0-12424 GCA_035630035.1 Pyrinomonadaceae bacterium
CATCACGGCGCGCGTCCTCGCCGTCGCCGACTGCTTCGACTCGGTTCGCGAGGATCGGCCATTCCGGCGCGGCATGACGCGCGAAGAGGCTTGCGCTCTCGTGCGCCGCGGCGCGGGCAGCCACTTCGACCCGCGCGTGGTCGAGACGTTCCTACGCAACCTGCCGCAGTTCGAGAAGGAGATCGCCGCGGGAGGTTTTGAGCATCGCGGACTAGCGCGCGAGGAGATCGAGCGGCGCGAACTGCTCGACGGCGGCGACGCGCCGTGCGAGCAGACCGCCGCGCATTCAACTTCGGTCGTACATCTCTCCGACGCGCCCGACTACCTGAGCCAGATAACGAACGCGCACAGAGAGGTCTATGCGCTCTACGAGATCGCGCGCACCTTCGGCTCGTCGCTCGACCTCGAAGACACTGCGAGCGTGCTTGTCAACAAGGTCGGCCACGTCGTCCCGTTCGATTTGTGCGCCGTCTATCTCTACGACGAGGTGAAGGGCTACGCGACGGCGGCGCACGTCGCGGGCCGCCACGCCGAGGCTCTGCGCGGTCGCGCGGTCGCGCCGGGCGAGGGCGTCGTCGGCTTTGTGCTCGCGAACCGCCGCGCCTCGCACCTGCTCGACCCGATGCTCGACTTCGCCGACGTAGAGCTGCCCGAAAGCTACAAGTTCCGCTCGATGGTCGCGCTGCCGCTGCTGAAGGACGAGCGCGTCCTCGGCGCGCTCGCCATCTACACGACCGAGCCGCGACGCTACACGGACGATCACCTTCGTCTTCTGGACACCGTCGCGCGCCTCGCTTCGGATGCGCTCTCGAACGCCATGAGCCACGCAGAGGCCGAGTCGAACGCTCTGACCGACACGCTCACGGGTCTTCCGAACTCGCGCGCCATGTACGTACACTTCGAGCAGGAGGCTTCGCGCGCGCGGCGCACGGGCAGAGCTTTTCAGGTCGTGATGCTCGACCTCGACGACTTCAAGCAGGTCAACGACACTTACGGCCACAAGACGGGCGACCGCGTGCTGCGCGAGGTGGGCCGCATCATTCAGGCGCAGCTACGCGAGTATGACTTTCTCGCCAGATACGCTGGCGACGAGTTCGTCGCCGTCGTGCAAGACCTCACCGTCGAGCAGACCGCCGAGCTTAGCGAGCGCATCGAGCGCGCCGTCTCGCGCTTCTCGCTCCACGTGCGCGGCGACAAACACGCGCGCGTCGGCATCTCCGTCGGCTGGGCGTCTTACGGCGTCCACGGCGAGACGCTCGACCAACTTCTCATCGCCGCCGACGAGGCCATGTACTCCGTCAAGTCCGGCCACAAGCAGCGCGCGCTCGACGTGAAAGCGGGCAAGGCCGTTAACCTCGGCACGGGCGATCTGGCCTCGACGGCGATAAACTAAAGTCAGAAGTCAGAACGCCGAACGCTGAACTGAAGAGCAGTTGCCATTCAGTTCAGCGTTCGGCGTTCTGACTTCTGACTTTGATTCTCTTGACTTCCCCCGCCCCTTCGTTTTCAATCAACACAGGCGCACTCGGCGTTGCGACCCCGTGGCCGTCGCGTGTGAGTGCCGCCGTCAAGAGCTTCAGTCCGAGCGCGGGTTACAACGCCCCTCAAGTCCGCGCACTTTTCGTCTCGAAAGCAAAACATGTCCGTCTCTTCCCAGATTCCGAAGAAGGCCGCAACGCTGCTCGTCGTCGAGGACGACGAGCGCGTCCGCCGCGGGCTTGAGCGCGCGTTCGAGTCGGAGGGCCACAAGGTCGTTGCGTGCGGCGACGCCGCCGCCGCGCTTCGCGAGCTGCACCGGCAGGCGTGCGACCTCGTCGTGCTGGACATCGAGCTTCCGGGCGTGAGCGGCCTCGCGCTGTGCCGTCTGCTGCGCGCGCAGGCGGCGACGCGTCGCCTGCCCGTCATCTTCCTGTCGTCGCACGACCGCGAGGACTACAAGGTCGAGGCGTTCGCCGCGGGCGCGGACGACTTCGTCGTCAAGTCGGATACTGCGCGCGAGCTTGTGACGAGAGTCGGCGCGCACCTCGAAGCCGCCGAGCGCGAGCGCGCGCTACAGGGTAGCAACCGCGAGCTTGCGTTCATTGCCGATCTTGGGCGCGGCCTTCTGCACGCGCTCAGCCCCGCGGAGGTCGTCCGCCGCGTCGCGGGCGCGACATACGAGGGCGCGGACGCCGCGTTGTCCGCCGCCGCGCTGATTAAAAGCGGGGGCGAGAAGGGGAAGGAGGAAGGCGCGGGGATGGCGGTCTGCGTTTTCGACCGCGAGGGGAGCGCGGAGGAAGACGCGTCGCTTCTGCACGCCGAGCGTCTGCGCGCGTGGCTCGCGTCGTCGCCTTCCACGTCGAAGCGCGTCGAAGACCACGCCGAATTTTTCCTGCGCGACGACGCGCACGCCGTCGAGTACGCTGCGCCGCTCCGTTTCGAGGGGCGCGCTCTGGGCGCGCTCGTCGCGGCCTTCGACCGAAGCGACGACTGCGGCCAGACCGAAGAGAGACTCGTTGACGCAGCCGCGCAGCAGGCCGCGCTCGCGGCGCGCATCTCCACGCTCTACGACGCCGCGCGCAGCTCGTCCGTGCATCTGGCGCGCGAGGTGGAGCGGCGCACGGCGGAGGCAGAATCGCAGAGACGCTTCACCGAGGCAATCATTGACTCTCTGCCCGTCTCGCTCTACGCGGTTGACCGCGCGCACCGCGTCGTCGCTTGGAACCGCAACCGCGAGCTGGGAGGGCAGGGCATCCCGCGCCGCGACGTTCTGGGCCGCAACATCTTCGACGTTCTGACGCGCCAGCCGCGCGCGGCGATGGAGCGCGAGTTTGAGCGCGCGTTCGAGACGGGCGAGATCGAGCGCATCGAGCAGGAGGGCGTGGCGCGGGACGGCTCGCCGCGACACTGGCTCGTGAGCAAAGTCCCGATGCGTATTGACGGCGACGAGGTCTCGCACGTCATCACAGTAGGCGAAGACATCACGGCGCGCGTGCTTGCGGGCCGCGCCGTCGCGCGCTCGGAAAAACTCGCCGCCGTGGGTCGTCTCGCGGCGGGCGTCGTCCACGAGATCAACAATCCGCTCGCGACCATCTCCGCGTGCGCCGAGGCGCTTGAGTCGCGCGTCGCTGAAGGCGCATACGGCTCGTCGCCTGAAGTCGAAGACCTGCGCGAGTATCTACAGCTCATAAGGAGCGAAGCGTTCCGTTGCAAGCAGATTACGAACGGGCTTTTAGACTTCAGCCGCGCGCGAACCGTCGGGCACGCGCCCGTCAACGTCTCGGAGGTCGTCGAGTCGGCGGCGCGTCTGCTGCTTCATCAGAAGCGCGGCGTCTCGATAAGAATCGAAGTCGAGTTGGGCGAAAGCCTGCCGCTCGTCTCAGGCGACATGGGGCAGTTGCAGCAGGCCGTCATCATCCTCGCCGAGAACGCGATTGATGCGATGCCGGAGGGCGGCACGCTCACGCTTCGCACGCGGCGCGACGCGGGAGAAGACGCGGCGGCGTGCATCGAGGTGCGCGACACGGGGCAGGGCATCCCGCCGGAGATAAGCGAGCGGATTTTCGATCCGTTCTTCACGACCAAAGAGATAGGGCGCGGGACGGGGCTGGGACTGGCGGTCTGTTATGGTATTGTTACGGAGCACGGCGGTCGCATCACGGTGGACTCGACCGTGGGGCGAGGCAGTGCTTTCAACATCACGCTGCCCGCGATGAAAACTTCGGACGGAGACTTAACGGATTGAGCGAGAACCGACAGCCCGCGAGAATTCTCGTCGCCGAAGACGAAGTCAATCTTCGGCTCGTCCTACAGAAAGAACTCCAACGCATGGGCCACGAAGTGCGCGTCGCGCCGGACGGCGAGGCCGCGCTGAAACTCTTGGAAGAGAGCAACGTGGACGTGCTGCTGACGGACATCAGCATGCCGCACATGGACGGCATGGAACTGCTGCGCCGCGTGCACCAGCGACCGAACCCGCCCGAAGTCGTCATGCTCACGGGCCACGCCACGGTCGAGTCCGCCATCGAGGCGATGAAGCTCGGCGCTTACGATTACCTCTCGAAACCTTATCGCATCGCGGAGCTTGACGCCCTCGTCAAACAGGCCGCGGAGAAGCGCCGCCTTCGCGTTGACAACGCGCGCCTACGCACGCTCGTCGAGCGGCAGACGGCCTCGCCGGAGATCGTTTTCGTCTCAGACGCGATGCGCGAGGTTCTGCGACTCGTCGAGCGCGTTGCGCCTTCGGACGCGTCCGTCTTGATTACGGGCGAGTCGGGGACGGGCAAGGAGCTTATCGCCAACGCGATTCATCGTCTCAGCCGGCGCAACGAAGGGTCGTTCATCGACCTGAACTGCGCGGCGATTCAGGAATCGCTCCTCGAGTCGGAGCTGTTCGGCTATGAGGCGGGCGCGTTCTCCGGCGCGAAGGGGCGCAAGCTAGGGCTTTGGGAGCTTGCCGACGACGGCACGATCTTTCTCGACGAGGTGACGGAGCTTCCGTCGTCGTTACAGTCGAAGCTGCTGCGCGCGATTGAGACGAACTCTTTTTACCGCGTCGGCGCTGTGCGAAAGGTTCAGGTCAACGTGCGCCTCGTCTCGGCGACGAACCGCGACATAAGCGAAGTGACGGGCGACGGACGTTTCCGCGCAGACCTCCTCTACCGCATCAACAGCTTCGAGATAAACCTGCCCCCTCTGCGCGAGCGTCCCGAAGACATCGAGCCGCTGACCGAGCATCTGCTCAAACAACTCGCCGGGACGAACGCGCCGGAGCTGACGCCGGAGACAATGGCCGCGCTCAAGTCGTACTCTTGGCCGGGCAACGTCCGGCAACTCAGAAACACTCTGGAGCGCGCCATTCTGCTTGCCAACGACAACCGCATCACGACCGCCGAGCTGCCGCCCGAAATCATTGCCCCCGCCGCGACCTTCCGCGCCGTCTCGGTCGCACAGGACTCTTCCGGTGCTACTGAGGCGTCGGGACAGCCCGCCACGGTGCAGGCGCCGCTGCGCGAGGTCGAGCGCCAGCAGATTCTCGCCGCGCTCGAACAGACCGGCTGGCATCGAGGCAAGACGGCTGAGATGCTCGGCATCTCGCCCTCGACGCTCTACCGCCGGCTTCGTGATTACAATCTGACTAAAAGACAGTAGGAGTTGACCGTCGCGCTTTTCGTTCTTGATTGTCGAAGCAGATCATTCCTGCATCGTCAATTGATCGAGGAGAAGGCGATTGATTGTCCCGACGAGCGCTTTCACGTCGTTCGGCTTCTTGAGGAACACGTCTGCGCCCGCGCCGTGCGCCTCGCGCGCGAGGTCGCTGGCGGAGAACATGATGATTGGCGTGTGCATGCGGTGAGGGAGTTGCCGCGCCCTTCGTATCAGCTCAATGCCGTGTACCCCCGGCAGGTCGTTGTCGAACAGAAACAGGTCAAAATGTTCCCGGCCCTTGATACGCCTTAGAGCCGTACTCCCATCCGAGCAACTTTCGACGCTCCATCCTTCAAGCTCCAGAGTCTCACGGACGGCCTCGGCCACGACCCTGTTATCTTCGACGAAGAGGATGGAGACCGGCAGTGCATCTTCGTCCGACTCGTAAGATTCCGTCCCGCGCGGTTGGTCGGAGGCGTGGGGGTTGCGCTTGCGGCTGATGGCGGGCGTCCTCTTTCTGAGGAGTTGCCTGTGGCGGGTCTTGAGCAGATGCGTCATCGTCTGGTGCTTGATGCCGAGCCGCTTGGCAGCGCGCGTCACGCTCCCTGCTTCAAGCTCCAGCGCCTGCTCGACGAACCGCGCTTCGTACATGCGAACCACGCGCGGCAGACTGAAATCTTTGTCGCTGAGCTTCGGGCCGCGCAGCCGTTTGACGACGATGTTGGCGCACGCTCTGAGCCGCGCGATGTCTTCGGCGTCCTGCGTGTCTTTTAACATGCGGTCTGCGCGAAGATACGCGCCGTAAAGCTCCGCGTCTGAGAGCCGCTCGGCGTGCTCTTCGATCAGAGTCAACGCGGCCTGTCCCGCGTTGGATGTCGCCCCGGCGTCGGTCGCGACGTTCATCGCGCGGCGGAGTACGCGTAGGGAACTAGCCATGTCTCCGAGCCTCGCCAACGCGATGCCCTGCACGGTCAAAGCGTCCGCGAGCAGCCCGTTCTCGCCGCCCTTCTCCAACGTCTGCACCGCCCCGGCAATGACGCGCGCCGCCTCCTCGTAACGCTCTTCCGCCACAAGAACGCGCGCCCGCGTCTCGTTTACTTGAGCGAGATTGCCAGGGTCTTTGAGTCTCGCAAAAATCCTGTGAGCGCGGTTGAGATGCTTATGCGCCTCTTCGTGGCGACCCACTTTATGAAGCAGCATGGCAAGGTTGTTTAGATTGTTACCGCTGTACCTTTCATGCTTTGCTTGTTCGTAGTGATAAATCGCAGCGGTAAACTCGATGATCGCCCTGTCTGCGTAATCTGAGCGTCTTTCTGAGGTAGCCAGCCTTCGTAAGACTAAGGCCCTCTGCCCATGCCATCTGCCCTTAAGCGCATCACCGCAACCTTCAAAAAAAGCCTTCGCTTCTTCGAGAATGTCCCACGAGTCGTGATACCTGCCTGCACAATTTTCGATTGAGGAGCGCCTTATCAAAATTTTCGCTTTCAACTCGGTATCTTGTTCTCCGAGTCCCTTAAGGGCTTCGGCTAGAACGATACGGGCTTCGTCATATGCTCCTGCGCGCTTGTAGCATAGGCCGAACTCGTATTGAACTTCGGAGACCTTAGACCTCTGGCCCTGAGACTCATACAGACGGAGCGCTTCGGAGAGTAGGTCTTTGGCTTTCTCCTGCGCGCCGGAAACGTTCCGCACGCTGCCGAGCCAGCCGGATAGCACGCCACATTGCAACAGCACTTCGGCGGTGGTAAGAATTGATAGCCCTTTGAGTTCGGGACGGTCGCCGATCCCATGCCACAAGTTCCCTAATGCGTCCTTTGCCTCCTCATGCCGCCCCGCGTGAATGAAGTCAGCGGCGACCCGGCAGCGAAGCAGGGCGCGCTCGTCTGGGGTGAGGGCGGGGTTATTCAATCGCTTCAGTCTGTCGCCTACCGAATTCATGTGAGGGCTACCTTTCTTTGTAGATGCAAGAGTGTTGCATCTACGTCAAAGCCGCCGCACCTCGTAGAGAGATGCGGCGGCGATTTCGGTCAAACCTCATAAACAACGAGAGGAAAAGAACAATGCGTAAAGTTATCGGAGTCGCGGTGTTGATTACCGCGCTTACTTGCTCGGCCTACGCAGGCGATATGCAGAACGACAAAACCGGCGGAACACCGAGCAGCGCGCCGGGAGAAATTCAGAACGACGTCGCCGGCGACATGCAGAACGGCGTAACTACAACGAGTGACATTCAAGGAGCGGAGATCGCGCTCAGCCTGCTGCAAAGCGTGCTGTCTCTGTTCTAAGTCCGTCCGACAAGTCTCAACAATGATCCTGCTACCGTGAGGCTCGCGGCGGCAAAGGCGTTGTGTGCCCGGGCATCATAGCAAACTTTTTGGTAGCGGCCACAAAAATTTTCAGGCGGGTTAACAATATCTAGCGACGGATGCAACAGTCTTGCAAAACGGCGAAAAAACTATTGACTGACATTCCAGATAGGCGTATACAGCGAATCGCCCTAGCAGTTGCCTCGTAGCCGCGTTGACGAAATCCTCACAAGATTCCGTCAACCTCATAAATAGCTGACCAAGTGAATAAGGGAATGGAGAAGTCATGCTGTAGCCAGATGGGAGGGGAAGCTTTCTGCAAATCTTGACTACGGGTTTCCTCACAAATGGAGCCGCACGTGGATGGGTGCAGGACTCGTCGGCTCTTCCTCACTAGGGATGCATGCGCTGGGCAGGCGCATTCTCCCCCGGCGGCACGCCTGCTGAAAGGGGAGCAGGTGTGTCATGAGGCCGCCGCGCGCTGGCGGGCACGCGGCGGCCTCTTAATATCAATAGCTGCCGGAGCGCGCCTCGCAACGCGAGATCGAACGCCGGCAGATTCTTGCGGCGCGGGAGCAGACCGTCCGGCACCGCGGCAAGACCCTACAAACGTGGCAAGAGGAACAGCCCACAGACGCCGCGGCTTGCCAAAACAGTGGACGATAAAAAAGGCAGTCAGGCTCGAAAACCTGACTGCCTTTTGTTTTCTCTTTTCTATTCTTTAGCCGCCTCCGCCGCCCGTCGTCGTCTTCTGCTGATTCTTCGGCTGGCCGAGCGCGCGGCGTGCCATGTCGGCCTTGTCGGTTTTGCCTGTGCGGTCGTAGAGCGCGACGAGACGTTCGAGGACGGCGTTCGTGCCCAGCTGCAAGCGGAGCGCGGCCTCGTAGTGCTTGATTGCGTCGCGGTCGCGCTTCTCGGTTTCGAGTATGCCGGCGAGCTTGAGGTGCGCGTCGTACTGGTTCGAGGCGCGCGCGAAATACTTGAAGGCGTCGCCGTAGCGACCGCGACGCGCCTCGACGATGCCGAGGTTGTTGTAGATGACGGGCGTGCCCGGCGCGAGTTTCGCCGCCTGCTTCAGACGCTTGAGCGCGGTGCGGTAGTCGTCGGCGAGGTAGAGCGAGTAGCCGAGGTTTGCAAGCACAACAGGGTCTTTGGGCGCGACCGAGAGAGCGCGCTCGTATGCGGCGACGGCCTGTATGTGCCAGCCCATTCGGTCGTATGCGAGGCCGAGGAGGTTGTTGGCCTCGACGAGATTGGGGCCGACCGTCGTAGCGGCTACCGACAGCTCGGCGATGGACTCCTGAACGTAGCCGTGCTCAAGCAGCGCGCGCCCCTGCGTCAGAGGGTCTTTCGAGATGCCCTCGATGACGGGAATCCACATCCCCGGCTTGGGCTGCGCCGCAGGCTCAGCGTCGTTCGGACGAATGACGCGCACGGCCTCGGTCGAAGGCGCGTTAGCCACAATGCCCTTAGAGAGCGCGCCCGCCTCGCTCGCGGGAGCGGTCGGAGCGTTCTTCTCTTCGGCGCGCGGCGACGGCTGATCCTGCGCTACGGTCTGGCTTGCAGCGGCGTCGCTCGTGCCGACAGCCGCCGCGGGTTTCCGCTCAGCTTCGCGCCTCTTCGCCTCCTCCGTGCTCTTCTTCTTACCGCCGCCGAAGAGTTTCGCGAGCGCGCGGAACGGCGCCGACAGAGCGCGCGCCAAACTGTTACCCTTACGCTTCGGCTTCTGCGCGTCGTCGGGCGCGACATCGCCGTCCGCCTCCGGCGCGGGCTGCGTCGTGGTGGTCGCCGACGACTCGTAGACGGTGCGGCTGGCGAGCGCGGTCTGCGGCGCGCAGACTCCGACGGCGAGCGCGAGCGCGAGAACTGTCGAGATGATTCTGCTTTTCGACACGATGCGATCTCCTTCGGACTCCGGGCCTCGGCATCTCAAGAATGTTCGGCGTAAAGGCTTCGAGGACTCAGCCCGGCGTGCTAGTGGATTATAGGCTACAGAAGCCCCCATGTAAAAACACCAAAATAAGAACAGCCCGCCCCATGGGGCGGGCTGTCTTATCACAGTTCGCTCACCCTAAACAGGGTAAGTCTCCCTTCGAGTAAGTTTTCTCGAAACGACAGCTATTGAAATTTCTGCGAGCCCGGGATGATCTTATTCTTCCCTCCGGTCACGCCGTCGTAAGGAATCTCGTAGCCACGAACCTTGTTGTTCGTTACCGAGCTGCCTGTCCCGTAGTCGCCGACGCCGATGTCGTAGAAGCCGTCGGCCCCGCTCTCGAACACACGGTTGTTATTCACCTTCGACCCGCTGCCTTCAATGTATATGCCTACGTCCGCGTTCCCGCCGATGTTGTTGTTATCGACGACGGCGTTCTGCGAGTCAAAGAGAAGGACGGCGGTGGCGGCAGCGTCAGCACAGCACCAAGAGTTACCGTCAATGTGGTTCTGAGTCACCGAGCCGGTGGCACCAAATCCGAGTTGCACGGAGTTAGCGGCAAGATTCGCTTGTGTCGCGCTGCCACCGATGGTGTTGTGATGGATGTTGACGCTCACGTCGCCGTTGCTGACGATGCCGGTCTTTTGGTAAGCCTGGATGTTATTGTGAGCGATCTCAACTGTTTGAGTGTTCGGGTGAGTGCCGTCGAAAGGCTCGTTGCGTACCTCTATGGCGTTACCCTCCTGACAGCCGCTTGCGCCCTGATTAATGCCGATGACGTCCGACTTAGTGATCGAGCCGGACGCGCCCTCGAACATGATCCCGCGCAGGCGTGCCGTGCCGCCGTCACAGACGTTCGCCAGCCCGCTGGCCGTCACGGTCAGGTTCTTAACATGCGCGGTCGTGCCGCCGTTTTGCACTACGGCTCCGACGAAGTGGCCTGCCGTCGGGTCAATAGCCGTAATCATGTGGCCCGCGCCATCAAGGGTGAATCCATCCGGGATAGAGATCGTCGAGTCGGTCGTGCAGTCGCCGTCGAGCGTCATCGTCGTGCCGGAGGTGGTGAAAGTGCAGGGGGTCGCGGTGGCCGCGCTGGCTGAGCCGCTTTGGGGGACAAAAGAGCCGAGGCACAAAGCCGCGAGCAGGAAACCCGCGGCGATGGCCGTCGTTGTGAAAACTCGTCTCATTTTTTCTGACCTTTCTTTTCTCATTCTTGACTGGGGGAGGGCGGGCACACGACCCGCCCCGTTTCTAAAACATGCCGAGATGGTTTTGGTCACAGCCGATCAAGCGAAAGCGCTAATCTTAAGGCGTGACACTGAAGTCCATCAGACGGAACGTGCCGCCGCCTTGGCTCACGTCCACACCGTTCTCGAAGAAGCAACCGCCGCCGAACGAGTTAGGGCTTCTTGGGAGTTGAACGGTAATCGAGGCGGCAAAACAAGCGGTGTGCTGACTCGTGTGACTCCGAAGCGGATGAATTATCGAACCGGCAGGCGCGTCGGGCTTGAGCCTGTGGCGGGTAGTTAGTTTCGTTAGCGCGGTGCATCCTATCCGACCCCCCCCTGTGTTGTCAAACACGCAAGTGGTCGTCGCCAGCTCCAACTTTTTCATCAATCGCTCACAAGCTTTTCGGGCTTCAGCCGCAGGAGCGTCGGCTGCGCGGGAAATCTTTGCCCGCGCGCCTTACAGCGTGCAAGACAATCCGACAGTCACCGCTTGACCATGATCGCGTCACGCGGGCGAAAAAATGCCCCCGCTCTTTTGGATTGCGATTGAGGAAAGAAAGATTGAACGCCGCTTTCCATAAAAGCCGACGCTGCTCTGTCGTCGAGTGCCTCGCGGCGCACGCCTCAGAAAGCAAAAATGAGAGTGGCGTTTCAGGCATAGATCATTCCGCGCTCCCCTCGAATGCACGGCGCAACGCTTCGGGGAGGGCGACGGCGCGGCGCGTGTCGAGGCGCATCGCCACCTGCACGAGCGTCGCGCTCGCGCACAGCGCGCCGTCCGAAACGCGCCGCAGCCTGTACTCGAAAGTCGCGGAGCTTTTGCCCGTTTGCGACACCCAGACCTCTACCTCTACCTCATCGCCGTACACGAACGGAGCGAAGAACTCAGCGCGCACATTCACCGTTGGGAATCCCAGACGCTCCTCCGAAACGAGCCGCGCGTAACTCGTGCCGCAACGCGCCGCGAAGAACTCCTCCATGGCCGCGTGGCAATAGTGCAGAAGGATTGGATAGTAGACTAAGCCCGCGGGGTCTGCGTCGCCGAAGCGGACGGGAATGCGTGTCGAGAAGGCCATGTGTGAAGGGCGTCCGAGCGGAAGTATGGCGGCGTTCGAGCGGAAAACTTTGCGGCCTGCTTAGCGCGTCGGCGCTCGCATCGCGTCGCCCGTAGCGTGGCCGTCGCAACGACGTGGCGTCGTCGTCTTTACAGAACGTTGCTAGCCAACTGCGTCACGTCGCTGCTCGGCATCATCCCCACGGAGCGCCTGTGCAGAAGGCTCCTGACCACGCGCATCAGCACCGCGGGGTTGATAGGCTTCGTGATGTATGCGTCGCACCCCGCGGCGCGCACGGCGTCGCGGTAAGCCTGACTGTCGGGGCCGGCGCAGGCGACGATAGGCGTGCCGTCCATCTGCTGGATGCTGCGTAGGCGTTGCGCGGTCAGCACGCCGCTCGGCCCCGGCATGTTCAGGTCAATCAGGACGAGGTCGGGCGGGTTGACCGTCGCGCTTTCAAAAGCGGCGTGACCGTTCGCGGCTTCGTCAACCTCGTAGCCTTCGTTGACGAGGTAGAACCGGAGCGCGGCGCGTGTGTGCCTCGATTCGTCAATGACGAGGACGAGAGGGCGGTAGCGGGGAGACTTGGGGGGCATTCTAGAGACACCTCTTACAAGCAAGGGCTAAAAGGTCAACGAGGTATTGTGTGTAAGAAAGGTAAAACTACAAGGAGCGCGAAGGTTTTGGGAGTCTACTCTCGCTTTTCGAGCGGTGTCAACGAAAAATTCGATACAGGCGGTAAAATTTCTCGTCAACGTCTGCCCGAACAGATGG
>DASQLL010000454.1:0-5486 GCA_035630035.1 Pyrinomonadaceae bacterium
TCGGCTACGAGAACCGCCTGCTCGCCGCGCGCGACTTCAACGACGACCGCAAGGACGCGGGCGAGATAGGCGCGGGCCACACGGTCACGGCGCTCTACGAGGTCGTGCCCGCGGGGCAGACGTTGGAGAACCCCGGCATTGACGAGTTGAAGTACGCGCAGACGCCGCAGGCGACGGAGGGCGCGGGCGCGAACGAGCTTCTGACGGTCAAGCTGCGCTACAAAGAGCCGGACGGAAACGAGAGCAAGCCCCTGAGCGTCGGCGTCGTCGGCGGCAACGCGAGCTACCGGAACGCCTCGGATAACTTCAAGTTCGCGGCGTCGGTCGCGCAGTTCGGAATGCTCCTGCGCGACTCGCGCTACAAGGGCCAGTCTTCTTACGGCGGCGCGCTCGAATTAGCGCGCGCCTCGACGGGCGCAGACCTTCGCGGCTATCGCGCGGAGTTCGTCAAACTCGTCGAGACCGCCAAGTCGCTCTCCGAGCGGGCCAGCGCGCAGTGAAGCGAAAGGATGAAGGATGAAGGCGGAAGGATGAAAGAGATGCTGTCTTTGCTTCATCCTTCATCCTTCCGCCTTCATCCTTTCGCTCACTCGCTCCCTGACGGTCGCGTTTCCGAATGTGCGCTTGGAAACATCGTCTAGACGCATCGCGCTCGCTCGTGTAGAATCCACCCGCTCTTGATAAAAGTTTTCTTGGCACAACGTCCTACCAAACCCTCCATCTAATTTAACAAGTCGTCGCGGGTCTCGTTCGCGATTTGGATGATGAAGCGCTCAAACACATCTCAGGGCGGCGCGCACACGGGGCGGCCCGAAACGCCGGACGACGATAAATCGCCAGCCGGCCAACTCGAAGCCGCGCGCCTTCTGCTCGACCGGGGGCGCTCCAGCGAGGCCGAGTCGAAACTAAGCGCGATTGTGAAGGCCGCACGCGGCGACGCGCGGCTCGCGGCGCGTGCGCGCGTCGCTGTCTCCGAGGCGCAGATGATGGAGGGCCGCTTCAGCGACGCGCTTGCCTCCGTCGAGATGTACGAGCCGCAACTCGCGCGCGCCGCGCTCGACGCCGAGACGGACATAGCCTTGCGCGTGCAGCTCGGACTCGCATTCAGCTACACGGGCGACTATCCAAAGGCCATCGCGCTTCTTAACGCCGCGCTGCGCGACACGCCGGAGTCGGGGGCAGACTCGCAACGCGGCTCGATCTACGCCGCGCTCGTGCGCGTCTATCGAAGCATCAACGAGTACCCGATCTCGCGCGACTACGCGCAGCGCTCGCTTGAGCATTACCGTCAGACGGGCGACTGGCGCGGGATGGCCGAAGCCTACGCCGGCCTTGCGCTCGCGGACATGCTACAGGGCAGATACGAAACGTCGCTCGCTTACTCCGAGCAGGCCGCGCAGCTCATCGGCGAACACCCCGCGCCGTACCTGCTCGGCAGGATTTACGCGAACATGGCCGGGGCGTGCTGGTTCCTCAAACGCCCGCACGACGGCATACGCCACCTTGAGCGCGCCATCACCTACTACGAGCGCACCGAGCACAAAGGCAACGCCGCGCTCGGCTACAACAACCTCGGCATCAACCTCACGCTCGTGGGCAAGTGGGAGCGCGCGCACGAGGCTCTGAAGCGTGCGCTTGAGCTTGCGTTTGAAGTTGACGAGCGCGGCGCGCAGGTGCCGATGATTCTCGACTCGCTCGGCGATTTGCGACGGCTGCGCGGCGAGCTTGAAGAGGCGCAGAGTCTTCTTGAGCGCGCAGTCAAGCTCGCGAACGAGAACGGCAACAAGTGGTACGCGGCACAGGCGCTTCGGACGCTGACGCGCTGCCGCCTCGCGATGGGCGACGCCGGGCGCGCGCTCCTGACGAGCGAAGAGGCGCTCGCGCTCGCCGAGCGCATGGGCGACAGGCAGGCCATCTGCGACGCGAGTTTGTTGCTTGCGGAAGCGCACCTCAGGCGCGGCGAGACGGAGAAGTGCGCCGCGCTTTTGAGTAAGGTCGCGGAGCAGACGGAAGACTCGGTCGGCGACCTAGCCATCACGGGCGAGACGCAGCGCATCAGCGGCCTGCTCGCGATGCAACAGGGGAACGCGACGCTCGCGGCGCACCACTTCGGGCGCGGCGTCTCGATCTTCGAGCTACTCGACGACCCGTATCACACGGCGCGCGCTCACTTCGAGCTTGGGCGCGCATACGCGCAAGGGCAGCAGCCGGAGCGCGCAAGCGAGCCGCTCAAGGCCGCCGTCAAAATCTTCCTTGAGCTGGGCGCGCAACTCGACCTTGAGCGCGCCGAAGAGGCGCTCGACGCGCTCGGCGACGAGTCGCCGTCGCCGACGGCAGCTTCTTCCACCGTCGCGCCGGCGCAAGCGAGTCCGCGGCTCTCCATCCTTCGACTCGTCGAGGCCGTCACCTCGCGCGAGCTTCTACTGCGCGAGCTTGTCGCGCTGTTGCGGCAGGATGCGCGCATCGCGCGCGTCCTCATCTTCGAGCCGGGCGAGGACTCAAGCGACAGAGTTGCAGGCTCGCAGGGCTACGCGCCGGAAGAGACGGAGCTAGTCGCGGCTGCTTGGAACAAGGCCGCGTCGGACGAAGAGAGGCAGCGGCTCGCGTCGAAGCAGGGCGCGGCGCTCATCCGTCTGCGCGTGGCGCACGCAGCGCCCGTCGCGCTGCTCGTCGCGCCGCGCGGGGCGATAGAGGCGTCGGGCGGCGAGACGCTTAGCACCTTGCTGCGCCTTGCGGAGATGGGTCTCGACCTTTGCTACTTCCGCGAGCGCGCGAGGGGCGGGGGCGACGGCCAGCGCGAGAGCGCGCGTGCGGAGCAGAGCCTCATGCCGGGCTTCATACACGCAAGCCCCGCGATGACGCTGCTCGTGGAAGAGATACAGAAGATTCGCTCGTCGGACGTGACCGTGCTCGTCACGGGCGAGTCGGGCACGGGCAAGGAACTGGTCGCGAGCGCAGTCCACGCGGTCTCCGCGCGTCGCGCTCAACCGTTCGTCCCGTTCAACTGCACAGCCGTCCCCAAAGAACTCTCCGAAGGTTATCTGTTCGGCTATCGTCGCGGCGCGTTCACGGGCGCTGTCAACGACTCGCCCGGGGTGATACGCACGGCGGCGGGCGGCACACTCTTCCTCGACGAAGTGGGCGACCTGCCTCTTGACGTTCAGCCGAAGCTCTTGAGGTTTTTGCAGGAGGGTGAGATTCAACCACTCGGCGAGCAGAGGCCCGTCAAGGTTGACGTGCGTATCATCGCTGCGACGAACACGGACTTAGAGCAGATGGTTGAGGACGGAAGGTTTCGCGAAGACCTCTACTACCGGCTCAACGTCATACGCCTGCGCGTGCCGCCGCTTCGCGAGCGCAGGAGCGAGATTCCGATTATCGTCAACCACTACGTCGGCCAGTACGCCGCGAGGTTCAAGAAGCAGGAGATAAAGATAACGCCTGAGACGGTTGACCTTCTCATGGTCTGCGACTGGCCGGGCAACGTCCGCCAACTCTGCAACGAATTGCAGCGCGCCGTCGCCCGCGCCGAAGACGGGACCGTCATCACCCCCGACCAACTCTCGCCCGAACTGCGCCGCGCCGCGCCCTACGCCGCAACGTCTCAAACGCCCTCGCAGACGAGCCACAACGCCAACGCCCTCCCGCAAAACGTCTCGCTCGCCGACGCCGTCGAAGACCTCGAACGCAACATGATCGCCGAAGCCCTCCGCCGCCACAAAGGCAACGTCACACGCGCCGCACGCGAACTCGGCCTCACACGCCGCGGCCTCCAACTCAAACTCGGACGCTACCACATCGCCGCAAGTGCCTGACAGAGTGTTTGAGGTTTGAGCGTGGGAAGAGTTTCTTCAACCTAATGCGGGGCATCGTTCGGTATAAGTAGAGCCAAGTCTACGGGCTAGGTTCTGTGTTTCGACTTGGCAGGCAGTTTGGAAGGAAGATCAAGCTTGTCGTCAATCAGCACGTCTACACAGACCCCGGCTACGCGAGCGTATTGCAGGAGAACCATCAACGTCGGCTCGGCCTTGTCTAACTCATAATCCGAAATTCTTGTGTAAAGAATCTCGTCCTCAACGTCCAGTGTCCTATACATCTCAGTCTGAGAAAGACCTAAACTGAGCCGAATCTGTAACAGTTTTTCGGCAAGGCGTTTCGGCCTCCGGCGCGCGTGTCCCATCAGGAGCGACCTCCTGACGGGGCGATGGCCTCACAAAATGACTTGCGTCTATCCGGTGTACCGGATACAATGCGCTCGTTCAACTTGTTCGCCGTGAGAATCCTTTTCTTCTTAACGGCGATGCTCATCACTGAAGGTGAGCAGGCTTTTGCATCCGACCCGTTGCCTTATTTTCAAAGACTAGAACTCGCGCAGGATACCACAATGGGCATTTTAGTTTGTGATTAAGTAGCTGGCACGTCTTTAAGGGAAAGGCTGTGCCGCAGCCCCGGTGATCCACGCCGGGGCATGAGGCCGCGTGTACGCTGGCGGGCGTGTGCGCGGCCTCTACGTGTCTGACTTTATGGTCAAGCCTCTTACTTTATAGTCAAAACGGACTTTAGGGGCAAAGCCGTTCATGGAGTCTTATCATCGCCGCTCTAACGTCGAAACCACGTTCTCGATGATTAAGCGAAAGTTCGGCGAACGTCTCCGCAGCAAGAACAAGACGGCGCAGGAAAATGAAGTGCTGTGCAAAATCTTGTGCCATAACATCTGTTGTATAATTCAGTCCATCTACGAGCTTGGGATAGAGCCAACCTTTTGGACTGATTGAATGCCTCAAAAACGCCTATCATTTCTTGAACGCAATCTCCCTCGCATCCGTCCCGCCTTATCTTTCTGGCGGGACGGATTTAGTAAGTCGCGCGTTGAGAATAGACATAAGGAAAAAGCAGACAATCATTCCAAATCCAAAGAAGCAAAAGGCGAAAAACAAAGCACCCGAAGGTGGAAGGCATATCTTATGACTGGCTTCATCTCGTTGTTGTTCATCGCAGCTTTTGGTATTCCGCTCGGCATAGCTATCGCTAGTTGGCAAAAGGGTGGCTACGACAACTTCAAAGTTGCCTTGTGGTGGGGTATGACCGCTTATGTCATGCTCGGCGTCGGCTTGTTCTTCTCTTACTACTATTACGTTATCGGCCCGGCGGCAATCGCTACTCCAGAGCATGAGCGGGCTTATATGGGGTTGTCTAGTACCTCTATTTTCTACTTCGAGCGAGGACAGCAGGCGACGGTTTTGCTTACTTTCAAGAATGGCGGCAAGACACCAGCGAGCGAGGTCTGGATGGATACGCACGCCATTATAGACCGCCCAGAGGTTCAGCCTAAATGGATAAATGAGACCCCAACCGACCCTGCGCCAAAAGCCCCCGGTAAGACGTATGTCGTTGCCGGAGATATTGGCTTGCAACGGATTGAATTGCCGCCACAAGCAACCCGCGAGTGGTTTGATTTGATTAATAACGGACTGTTGAAGTTCACG
>DASQLL010000455.1:0-8796 GCA_035630035.1 Pyrinomonadaceae bacterium
TCAGTTCAGCGTTCTGCGTTCAGCGTTCTGAGTTTAGTCCGCGCTCCCTGACGGTCGCGTTTCCGCCTTGAACTTTGTACCTCTAACCATTATTTTGAACTCCGCTCTATTTTTCGTTCGCTCTCCCGTTTCCCGAAAGGAAGTTCAGCCGACATGAGAAAACTGACTCCGGCGAGGATTCTATCGTCGCTCGCCCTTCTATTCGCGGTATCGCACGCTGCCACGGCTCAGGTCGAGCAAGACGCGCGCGGCGCGCTCACGCCCTTCCCCGACTCGCAGGCCGTGCTGTACGTCAACGCGCGCCGCATCATCAACGAGATGTTGCCGCGCGTGATGCCGCCCGCCGAGTACAGAAAGATGCTCGCGGACGCGCAGAAGGCAGGTTTCGACGCGCGCGAGCTGGACTACGCAGCCGTAGGCGTGCGCTTCGCCGAGCCTGCGCCCGCAAGCGGTCTGCCGGAGTTCGTCGTCGTCGTCCGCGGCGGCTTCAACGCCGACACGCTGCTCGCGCTCGCGCGCGTCGGCCTCGAATCCGAGAAGGCGAAACGGCGTCAGGAGTCTTACGGCTCGAAGACGCTCGAAATCATAGACACCTCGAATCCCGACAAGCCCGCCGAGGCCGCCGCCAAACCGGGCGAGCAGCCGAAGCCTGCGCCGTACCCGGAAGTCGCATTCACGACGCTCGACTCCAACACGCTCGTATTCGGCGTGCCGAACTACGTGAAGGCCGCGATTGATTCGCAGGGCGGGCAGGGGCGGCTCAAAACCTCTACGCTCGATCTGGCGACGAACGACCCACAGGCGCTCTGGAGTCTGACGGCGGATATCCCGCCCACGCTCGCCGAATACCTGCACAAGTACGGAGCGCCCGCGAATCAGGAACTCGATCAGATGCTCGGCTGGATGAAGCAGATAAGTCTTTCGCAGGGGATGACCGCGCTCGACTTCACGTTGCGCGCCGCGCTGCTCACGGATCAGCCCGAGCACGCGAGCGCGTTCAGCGGTCTAGTCCGAATGGGCCTGCTCGCCGCGCAGACGGCGCTCAGTCAGGAGGCCGCGAAGAAGAGGAGCAAGGACGCCGTTAATGCCCGGCAAGCTCTGGCCGCTCTCAAGACCGTCGTGAACCGAATCGAAGGAAGCACGCTCGTCCTCGGCGTCTCCGTTCCGCAGAAGGTCGTCGCCGATCTCGTCCGAAGCGAGATGAACAAGAGCAAAGCGGCTGCGGCGAAAGCGAAGGCGAAGCGCAGGACGGGCCGGAAGGCAGCGACACGCAAGAAGTAAGATCAATGCATTAGCAGAAACGCGACCGTCAGGGAGCGTGTATTCATGATAGAAGACACACTCCCTGTCGGTCGCGTTTCCGCATTGAATATAATACACACCGCACGAGGCAAAACTTGAAAGCCGCCACCCCCGAAGAGAAGAAGCGCGCGCGGCAGATAGTCCGGCTGCTCAAGAAAGAGTACCCGGACGCGCGTTGCAGCCTGAACCACTCAAACCCGCTCGAACTGCTCGTCGCCACGATACTCTCCGCGCAATGCACGGACGAGCGCGTCAACATCGTCACCGCCGACCTGTTCCGCAAGTACCGAACCGCGGACGACTACGCCGCCGCGCCCGCATCGGAGCTAGAGCTAGACATACATTCGACGGGCTTCTTCCGCAACAAGGCCAAAGCGATTCAGGGCGCGGCGCGCATCATCGCCGAAGAGCACGGCGGGCGCGTCCCCGATGCGATGGATGAGTTGCTGCGGCTCCCCGGCGTCGCGCGCAAAACCGCCAACGTAGTCCTCGGCAACGCATACGGCATCGCTTCGGGCGTCGTCGTTGACACGCACGTCGCGCGCCTCTCGGAGCGTTTGGGCCTTTCGGGCGAGAGGACGCCTGAGAAGATTGAGCGCGACCTCGCGGCCCTCATACCCGAATCGGACTGGATAATCTTCCCGCACCTGCTCATCGCGCACGGGCGCAAAATCTGTCAGGCGCGCAAACCCCTCTGCGGCGAGTGCGTGCTGGCGAAGCTCTGCCCATCAGCATACAGTTGGCAGAAGGCAGGAGCAGGAGGCAGGGGCGGGAAGCAGGAGGCAGGAGTAGTAATCAACCTTAGATTTGGAATCTCAAATTTGAAATCAAAGAGGCTTTCCTGCTGTCTGCCTCCTGCTCCTGCCTCCTGCCCCTGCCTCCTGCTTACTTGCCTTCCTCGAGCCAGTCGCGCGTCATGTCGCACCAGAGCGCGAGGCCGCGCCACTCTTTGAAGCGCGAGTAGAAGCGGGCGATTTTTTTGTCGTCGCACGTGCGACCGCGATTCCGAACGCGCGCGAACGTGGCGCGCACCCAAGAGTCGAGCGCGAGCACGTCGTAGCGACCGACGAGTTTTAGAAGATTCTCCGCCGCGTAATCGCCGACGCCCTTCACGCGCTTCATCTCACGCCTGAGCGCCGCGGTCGGCAGCTCGCTCGCAAGCCACGACTCCACGTCCAACTCGCCCGACGCGACGCGGTCGGCCAACTCCTTCAGATACTCGGAGCGGTAGCCCGCGCGCACGACCTCCCTGTAAAACCGCGCGGGCTGCGCGGCCATCGCTTCGGGCGTGGGAAACGAGCGGCGACCGTCCGCGGCCTCGCGACCGAGGTTGCTCACAAGCTCTGTGACCATCTTCGTCGTCAGAGACCAAGAGCAGTTGGTCGTGCAGATGGATTTGACGAGGTCTTCGTACACGGTCGGCGAGCGCAGAAGCCGCCCCGCGCCGTCGCGCGCGATCCAGCCGAAATCGGGGTCGTGCTTGATGCGCTCGTAGAACTCGTTTAGAACATCGTCGAGACGGAAAATGTGTCGCACGTCGCGCTCGACGCGCGCGCGTTCGCTCTTGTTTAGACGGCCCGGCACGCTGACACTGAGCGCGCCGTCGTCGTCCTTTATCTTCACTGTAACGGGCGGGGCGTCGCTCATGTCCAGCACGCGGACGAGAGTGTTGCTGCCGGAAATCTCGAACGGGAGCAGCCCGTACCAGCCGTGGCTGAATAGCGTGCGCTTGAAGTCGAAGCCGTCCGGCGTCGGGATGGAAAAATTCATCTTCGTGACAGTAGTAGATCAGTACCCGGAGCGTTAGCGACGGCGTGCAGTCGCGCCCGACTGCTCAAGTTGTGTGCTGTCCAAGACCTACCCGGTCGCTACCGCTCCCGGTACTGACCTGCCGCCGCGCACGTCTCGTCACAGTCAAAGGACACTTGAGTCGAAAGACGCAAGCAAGCTACCAGATTTCGACGGCGGACGCGATGCATTGAATACCAGTGTCCGGCGGGGCGAGAGATGCTGTATCATGCCCCGCGTAAGTCCTTATAGCTCCGCCCGAAATTATCTTGGAGAGTGCAGCTTGAACGACGAACGCGCGCTCACAGTCCTGTGCCTCGCGAGCTACGAGAAGGGGCAGGAGTTCATGCGCGAGTGCAAGCGGCTGGGTTGCCGCGTGCTGCTCGTCACGCAGGACAAATTGCGCGACGCCGATTGGCCGCGCGAGTCGGTTGACGAATTTTTCTACATGCCCGAAGAGTTCGCGCTCGAACCTCTGGTGCGAAGCGTCAGCTACATCGCGCGCACGCGGCGGATAGACCGCATCGTGCCGCTCGACGACTTCGACGTGGAGACGGCAGCCGCGCTGCGCGAGCATCTGCGAATCCCCGGCATGGGCGACACGACGGCGCGCTACTTCCGCGACAAGCTCGCGATGCGCGTCAAGGCGCGCGCGGGCGGCGTGCTAGTCCCCGAATTCGTACACGCGCTCAACCACGACGGTCTTCAAGAGTTCGCCGCGCGCGTCCCCACGCCGTGGGTCTTGAAGCCGCGCTCCGAGGCTTCGGCGGTCGGCATCAAGAAGATTGATTCGGCGGACGAGCTGTGGCCGCTCGTCGAAGAGCTTGGAGACAAGCAGTCGTTCTACCTGCTCGAACAATTCATCCCCGGCGACATCTTCCACGTTGACTCAATCGTCTCGGAGCGCGAGGTCGTCTTCACGGAGGTGAGCAAGTACGGCAAGCCGCCGATGGAGGTCTCGCACGGCGGCGGCGTCTTCCTGACGCGCACGATCTCGCGCCACTCGGCGGACGCGCAGGCTTTAGACTCGCTCAACCACGAGCTTGTACGCACGCTCGGACTAGTGCGCGGCGTGACGCACACAGAGTTCATCAAGGGCGGCGACGGTCGCTTCTACTTTCTTGAGACGGCGGCGCGCGTCGGCGGCGCGAACATCGCCGAGGTGGTCGAGGCCGCGACAGGGATAAACCTCTGGCGCGAGTGGGCGCGCATCGAGGTCGCGGGCGAGCAAGGCGCATACGAAGTCCCGCCGCGCCGCGACGACTACGCAGGCATCGTCATCTCGCTCGCGCGGCAGGAGTGGCCCGACACGTCCGACTACGACGATGCGGAGACAGTCTTCCGTCTCGACAAACGCCACCACGTCGGCCTGCTCGTCGCCTCGCACGACTCTGGCCGCGTCGAGTGGCTTCTGCACGAGTACGCGCACCGCATGCTGCGAGATTTCAGCGCGACTTTGCCGTCTCCCGATAAACCTACAAGTTAGCGCTGGGAGCGCGGGCATCCCTGCCCGCCTTGAGCGCGAAAGCGCGAACAGAGTACCGCTTATACTCAAGATCGAGCGGTAGAGAAAGATTTGAAGCGTGCAGTAGCACGCTTTGGCGGGCAGGGATGCCCGCGCTCCCAGCGGATATGGCTCTTGTTGTCGTGAAAGTTGAAAGTTGAGAAAGCATGGCGCGTGACCACATTCGTGAGTACATGCTTTACCTGCAAGTCGAGAAGGGGCTTGCGGGCAACTCCGTCGTGAGTTACCGGCGCGACCTTGAGCGGCTGCGCGCGTGGGCCGACTCGCTCAAGCGCGAGCCGCACCTGTTGGACAAGACGGAGCTGACGCAGCACTTCATGTCGCTTTCGCGCGAGGGGTTGTCGCCGCGCTCGGTCGGTCGCGCGATAAGCTCCGTGCGCGGCTTCTTCCATTTTCTTCTTCTCGACGGCCACATCAAGAGCGACCCGACGAGCGAGCTTCTCGCGCCGCAGGCCGGGCAGAAGCTCCCGCGCTTTCTCACGCGCGAAGAGATCGAGCTTCTGCTCGAAGCGCCGGACACGTCCGGGCCGGAGGGCTTGCGCGACCGCGCGATGATCGAGCTTCTGTACGCGACGGGCCTTCGCGTGTCGGAGCTAATCAATCTTACGAGCGCGAGCGTGAACGTAGACAGCGGCGTCCTCTTCTGCACGGGCAAGGGGAGCAAGCAGCGACGCGTGCCTGTCGGTCGCTCGGCCATCGGATGGTTGCAGAAATATCAGTCGGCGCGGCGCGCTCTGCTTGCCGGAAAGGAGTCGCAACGTCTCTTCGTCGGCCACGGCGGGCGGCCCATAACGCGACAGCACTTCTGGGCTTCGCTCAAGAAGCACGCGTTGAAGGCGGGAATCCGCGGCGTCTCGCCGCACGTCCTGCGCCACAGCTTCGCCACGCACCTGCTTGAGCACGGCGCGGACACGCGCTCCGTACAGGCCATGCTCGGCCACAGCGACCTCGCCACGACGCAGATTTACACGCACGTGACGGGCGAGCGCCTCCGAAGCGTCTACGAGAAGTTCCACCCGCGCGCGAAAGAGGGCGGCGAGGAATAGTTAGAAAGCTTTCGATTCGCTTACCCGCGTACGCGGCGGAGCAAGGCGCGCGTTCGGACGTATGAGTCTTATGGCACAAGAAGATGAAGGTCGCGTCAGGCCGTCGCCTTTGAGGCGCTTGATTCCGGGCGGGGTCAAGCAGGCCTTGAAAAGGGCTTGGCTGGAGTACAAATTCAGCGGCGCGGTTCGGCGAATCGCAGACCTCCCGCCGGGGAGCATGCCGACGCGCGACATGCTCGAACGCTTGCAGGCCGCTTGGACGAACCGCGGCTTCGTGGCGAAAGGTGATTACCTTGAAGAGGTGGCGCGCAGAGCCGTCGAGACGGACGGGCCGATACTCGAATGCGGGAGCGGGCTGACCACGATACTCGTCGGACTCCTCGCGGGGCGTCGCGGCGTCGTCACTTGGTCGCTTGAGCACATGCCGGTCTGGCACGCGCGCGTGAGGGAGCGCGTGAAGCGATACGGCATTCGCGGAGTCCACGTCTGTCTGTCGCCGCTTCGCGAATACGGCGGCTTCTCTTGGTACGACCCGCCTGCGGAAATGCTGCCCGGCGAATTCAAGCTCGTCATCTGCGACGGCCCGCCGGAATCAACTCCCGGCGGACGCTACGGACTTCTGCCGGTTCTGGGAGACCGCTTGCAGGCAGGCGCATTGATACTGCTCGACGACGCGAACCGTCCGAGCGAGACCGAAGTCCTTCGCAGGTGGGGCGCGGAAGCGGACATCTCTGTCGAGATGCGCGAACGTCCGACCGGAACTTTCGCGCTGGTCACACGCCGCTGATTCTGACCAACGACCGTTTAGAGGCGGGCAATGCCCGCCGTCTCAACCTGCGATGGAGCTTGAGACGGCGGACATTGCCCGCCTCTAAACGATTAATACATTCATTCGCAATCCGCTCTAGAGGCTCTTCAAGCTCACGTCGCCGGAGGCGGACGAAATTTTGAGGCTGCGCGACCCGCTGCCTAGCTGTCCGCGCGCGCTGCTCCCCGGCCCATACCTGTTGTCCTTCACCTCGATGGGGAAGTTCGTGTCAATCGAGCCGGAGACGGTCGAGAGGTCAACTCGCGCGTCGAGGCTCGCGGGCAGTCGCACATTAACGTTGCCGCTCGCGGTCGAGAAGCGCATATCGCCGGCGCCTTCGATCCGCGTCAGCTCGACATCCACATCGCCGCTCGCGCTGTTGGCATTCACGGAGCCTGCCGCGTCCCTGACCCTGACGTTGCCGCTCGCGGTCGAAGCGCGAATCTCGCCGCCGACCGCTTGAAGCGTCACGTTGCCGCTCGCGGTGCTGAGATGCAGCCTGCCCGAAACGCCCTCGGCCTTAATGTTGCCGCTGGCGGTTGAAATTTTATCGAAGACGAAGTTGGACGAACGGGGCACGCGCACCTCGAAACGGAGGCTGGCGTCGCAGTTGCAATTGTTCGGGTACTTAGCACGCACGGACACGCGGCCCTGCGTGCTGAGGTCTTCCACCTCGACCAAATCGCGGTCGCGCCCCTCTTTGAATGCGATCACCGTCACACCGCTTCCTTCGTAGCCCATGATGCTGATGTCGCCCGAAACGCTGGAGACGCTGATAGAGCCTCCGGGCGCGAGCGTGTAGCTGCGTTGGAAATCCTGCGCGCCCGCGGTCGCCGCCGCGACGAGGCAGAAAAGTAACGCCGCGAGTGTTTTAGAAAGTCGCCTGTCTCTCATTCGTGTTAAATCCTCTCTTGTGGTGAAATCCGAAGAACCGTCTCGCTCTGCTGGGTAAACACCGCGGGCGGGAGTTTTGTGGCAGTCATTGGAAAAAAAAGTTGGACTTGATCGTTTTTGTATTGAACTAAAAGTAGGGCAGATTCACCGCAGAGGCGCAGAGGACGCGGAGGAGGCGCAGAGGATTGAGCATTTCTCTGCGAGAACTCTGCGCCCTCTGCGCCTCTGCGGTGAGTCCTACTTCCCAGACTCTCGATCTTAATTTGCTCGAAGTCGCATTGTGAGGACATCGCCGCCTTTCTCAAACGTACTGACCGGCGGCGTAGCCCGAAGCCCAAGCCCATTGAAAGTTGTAGCCGCCGAGATGCCCGGTCACGTCCACGACCTCGCCTATGAAATAGAGGCCGGGCACGCGCCGCGCCTCCAACGTCTTAGACGAAAGCTCCGACGTGTCCACGCCGCCCTTCGTCACCTCGGCCTTCTGAAAACCTTCAGTCCCGGCAGGCTCGATGCTCCATTCGTGCAGATGCTTTGCGACCCTTTCAAGCTCGGCGTCCGAAAAATTCTTCAAGGGCTTTGAAGGCGCATACATCTCGCACCAGACCTGCGCGAAACGTCTCGGCAGGTGATGGCCGAGCAGCGTCGCAAGCTCGACGCCGCTTTCGCGTTTCGAGTCGAAAAGGTCGAGCGCGTCAATGCCGGGCAGAAGGTCAACGATGAGCGTCTCGCCGCGCGACCAGTATGAGGAGATTTGAAGTATGGCGGGGCCGCTCAAGCCCCTGTGCGTGACGAGAAAATTCTCGGCGAACTCCGCGCCGCCGCAGCGGACGACCGAAGGGACGGAGACGCCGCTCAGCTCTTTGAGCGATGCGAGGTCGCGCGCCGCGAGCGTAAGCGGAACGAGCGCGGGCGTGGGCTGGATTATCTTCAAGCCGAACTGCCGCGCGATGCGGTAGCCGAAATCCGTCGCGCCGAGTTTCGGGATTGAAAGCCCGCCCGTCGCGACAACGACCGACTCCGACTCGAACGTCTCGCGGCTCGTCTTCAAGACGAAGAGCGCGTCCCTTTGAATCTCAAGCACGCGGCATGAGGTGTGAACGCGGACGCGCGCGGCCTCGCACTCTCGGAGCAGCATCTCGATTATCTGCCGCGAGCCGCTGTCGCAGAAGAGCTGGCCGAGTTTCTTCTCGTGATAGGCGATGCGGTGACGCTCGACGAGCGCGACGAAGTCGGCGGGCGCGTAGCGCGCGAGCGCGGACTTGGCGAAGTGCGGGTTGGCGGAGAGGAAGTTGCCGGGCGCGGTGTTCGTGTTCGTGAAGTTGCAGCGACCGCCGCCCGAAATCTCTATCTTGCGACCGACGCGCTCGTTGTGCTCTATGACGAGGACGCTTCGCCCGCGTCGCCCCGCCTCGACGGCGCACATCAGCCCCGCT
>DASQLL010000456.1:0-11321 GCA_035630035.1 Pyrinomonadaceae bacterium
GCGTATGAGCGCGTTCTCAGGCGGCGTGAGAATACCGGGCAGCATCTCCAACTCGTCCGGCTTGTTCAAGCGGAGCGAGAAGGTGTTGCGCCGCGCGTCCCACTCCCACTTGCCGAAGGCTACGAAGCGCGCGCCGCGTGCGAACTGCTGACGGTGGTATGCGATGATGCGGTGCGCCTGCCTACCGGAAACGAACCACCAGACGACGACGGGCTTGCCAGTCTTTTCAGGGTCGCCCGCCGTCACCTCGAAGATGAAGAGCGGCGGAGCCTTCGGCCCACGATTCTTGCCGACCTGAAATCCGCCCGCCACGCGCACGTAAAGCTCAAGCGACGCCTCTACGCCGTCGCTCAAATCCGCGATGCGCGCGAGGTTCGACCGATCCTCGTAGCGCATCGGCAGGTAGTTCAAAAGGTCTTCGACCGTCACCTCGCCCGCGTCGCCCTTGCCCGACACGTTCGCCAGCGCGAGCGCGAGCTTGCGCGCCGTCTGCGCGCCAAGCCGCGCGATGCCGTGCTGCGAAAGCTGTAGAACGGGCGTGTCGGGCGTGAGCTGAGACATAGAAAGCAGAAAGCAGAAAGCAGAAAGCAGAAGGCAGAAGGCAGTGAACGCGTGAATTTTGATTCTCAGCTTTTGAGGTCGCGCGCTGTTGGCTGCCTTCTGCTTTCTGCCTTCTGCCTTCTACGCATTGACCGGGGCGCAGAAGCGGTTGAAGGCTTGCGTAAGCTCGTCGGCGATCTGGTAGGCATCGCGTGTCTCGATCTGGTGGCGTTCGAGCATGTAGACGAGCTGGCCGTCGCGGAAGAGCGCGACCTGCGGCGATGACGGCGGGTAGGGCGCGAAGTGTGCGCGCGCATGTTCCGTCGCCTCGATGTCCGCGCCCGCGAAGACCGTGACTGCGCGGTCGGGGCGTGCCTCGTTTTGAAGCGCGAGGCCGATGCCGGGCCGCGCCTTGCCCGCGGCGCAGCCGCAGACCGAGTTGACGACGACGAGCAGCGTGCCCTTCGTGTTTTTGATCGCGTCCTCGACCTGTTCGGGCGTGCGCGTTTCCTCGATGCCGAGTCGCGTCAAATCTTCGCGCATCGGCTTGATGAGAATTTCAGAGTACGGCATGTTCGATTTCTCCTTGCAATGAAGCTAACGGTCAATTGCCTCAAAATTGATTGATTGACAAGAGTAATTTAACACAAGCTGCGCGGAGGCGCAGATGAGCGCAGGGTCGGCTCAAGCGTCGGCAACCGCGACGTTGATGCGCCGCGGGTCTTCGCCGTCGCCTTCGATTGTAATTCTCCAAACGGGCGCGGGCAGGCGGTAGCCGCCCATGCGCTCGGCCCACTCGATGACGACGACGGCGCGCTCGTCCGCCAGAAGGTCGTCGAGGTCAACGGCGTGCGCCGCGCCCGCGCCTTCGGCGAGCCTGTAGAGGTCTATGTGATAGAGGACGTGGCGGCCTTCCGCGTGGTGGTTGACGAGCGTGAAGGATGGGCTTGAGACCTCTTCGGGGTCGAGGCCGAGTCCGGCGGCGAGTCCCTTTACGAAAACGGTCTTGCCCGCGCCAAGCGCGCCGCTCAGAAGAAGTATCTCGCCGCCCGCGAGCCTCTCGCCCAAGCGCCGTCCCGCCTCGAAAGTCTCTTCGGCGTTCGCCGAAATCCACTCGCCGGTCTCTATGCGCTCGCGCGCGGCGGCGTTCAAGGCATCTCTCCTTCTGCGTCGAGCGCGCAAACGGCAGCGCTCAGATACCCGCGTATGTCGGACGCGACCATCGCGCGCATGCCAAGCTCGCGCGCCGCCAGATCGCCCGCGAGTCCGCCGACGTAGACGGCTGCGACCGTTGACGCGACCGCGTCCGCGCTGTCCTTCAACGTCGCGAAGGCTTGAGCGAGAAAGCCCGTGATTATCCCTGTGAGCGTGTCGCCGGAGCCTGCCGTGCCGAGGCCCGCGTTGCCCGTCGGGTTGACGTAGACGCTGCCGTCGGGCGCTGCGACGAGCGTGCGCGTGCCTTTGAGGACGACGACGAGTTGGTGCCTGCTCGCAAACTCCGCGACGACCCCCGCGCGGTCTCGGAGCGCCGAGCGATCTTGAGAGCCGAGCAGACGGAGCATCTCGCCCTCGTGCGGCGTTATGACGATGGGGGCATCAGTCGTGCCGCGCAAGTCCGAGGGCCACGGGGCGAGCGCGTTCAGTCCGTCGGCGTCAACAACGACCGGCGTCGTGCGCCGCTCGACGGTCTCGCGGACGAAGCGGCGCGTGCTGTCCGACTCGCGCGCGAGACCGCACCCGACGGCGACGACGGTCGCGCGCTCCGTCAGTCGCTTCAACTCCGCGGACGCTTCCGCGGCAACGCTCCCGCTTTCGGTTTCCGACAGCGCGGCTGTCATCACTTCGGGCATGAGCCGCGGCGCGATGCTCGCAAGCGCGGACTTCGCCGTCGCCAGCGTGACCAGCCCCGCGCCCGCGCACATCGCCGCGTCGGCGCAGAGAACGGCAGCGCCCGGCATGTCGCGCGAGCCTGCGACGACGAGCGCGTGACCGTGCGTGTTCTTGTAGGAGTCGGGCGCGCGTCGCGTCGCTTCGAGCCACGCGCGAGCGTCCGACGATTCGGTCAGAAAAAGTTTTGAAGGCGCGGACTCGACGAGCGAGGGAGGCGAGCCGATGTCCGCGACGACGAGGTGGCCGCCGAAATGCGAGGCGGGCGGCAGTACGTTCGCGAGTTTCGGGGCGGTGAACGTGACGGTCAGGTCGGCGCGCACGGCTGGGCCTATCGGGTCGTGCGAGTCTGCGTTCAGGCCAGACGGCAGGTCGAGTGACACGAAGAGCGGCAATTCGTGTCCCGCACGCTCGCGCGCCGCGCGAAGCATCTCGATGTGCGCGATGACTTTCGGGAAGACGCCTTCGAGGGGTCGCGCGAGGCCGGTGCCGAAGAGCGCGTCAACGATCACGTCATAATTGTGGTGAGCGCTGGCGAGGCTTTCCCACGCGGCGGTGTCTTTGCACTCGATGAAGGAGAGGGGCGGCGGGCGTTTGTTTGAGCCGGCGGCGAAGGAGGCGAGGTGTTGCGCGATACGGAAGTTAACGCGGGCGTCGCCCTTCGCGTCTTCGGCGTGCCCGAAGAGGACTACGTCCACGCGCGCTCCCAACATCCATAGCACGCGTGCGAGCGCCGCGCCGTCGCCGCCGTTGTTGCCGCGCCCGCACAGGATTTGAACTCGCCTGCCGCTGAGATCGTGTGAGAGTCGTGCGGCGAGGGCGCGAGCCGAAGCGTTGGCGGCCTGCTCCATCAGCAGCAGTGAAGGCGTCGCGTACCGCTCTGTGGTCAGGCGGTCAATCTCGCGCATCTCCGCTGCCGTCACGATCTTTCTCACGCGCGGGATGATATCACGGACGAAGAATTGCGGAATGTGGATTTCGGATTGCGGATTTGAAGCGGGCCGCGAGCCGTCGCCCGTTCGTATTGTGTGGGGAAGAGAAGTTGAAAATAAAAAAAGGCGTCGCCTGCGCCCTACCGCTACGCCTGCCGCCTCGCCGAGCTTCCTGTTCGATTGTGACTAGCAGAAATGTTCAATCGAGCTGTTCCTCCAGAAAAATTTCGCGGGTAGGAAAAAAAGTTTGTGGAAGTGTTTTAGAGGGGTCTTATGGAACGGAAAAGCCGGGTCGAGATTGAACTCGACCCGGCTCTTCCGGGAACAGCTATTCTCTGTACGGAGGCGTGTGATGAGTCTATTTCGCGGCAGCTTTGCGGCGACGGCGCACGCCCGCGGCGATGCCCGTCAGGCCCGTGCCGAGCAGAAGGAGCGTGGCCGGTTCGGGAATCGCAGTCTGCTGCGCGCCCGTGATCTGGCCGGTTAGTGAAACGGTCTGACCGGGGTCAATCGCAACGTCGTTGACGCTAAAGAAGAACGAGCCGCTGCCGCAGGTGGTCTGCTGTCCGGGAACACCTCCCGTGGGGTCTGGCTCGCAGTTCGTATCATTGAAGGTGAACAGGAGCGGCGTGTTGTCGAAATCAACGAAGACGCCGCCCTGATTGTCGGCCCTGACCGTGCCCGTGATGGTCGCGGTGAAAGTCGTCTGATTCGATCCGTTAATGCCCTGCGGCGCTGTGAACGTGATCTGAAGCGAGAACGGTGTGTTGAAAGTGTTAGACGCGGTATCCAGCCTGAGCGAGCCGAGGTTGTTGAAGTTCGCCCCCGGATTCGGGGCGCCACCGAGGCCGCGGAATCCATTCGCCGTTGTGCCTGCGAAAGTCGCGTTGCTGAAGGTCAGCCCTAAGAAGGTGGCGCTCGTGCCGGGCGTGCAGTTCGCGCCGAAGCAGCCGTCAGTGTTGCCTGCGATGAAGACTTCGTCGGCGCGCGCTTCGCTCTGCGCGAGGCCGATGATGGCTACGGCAAAAATGCCGAGCACGAGGGGTTTCACCATCGCCAGAATGCGGTTTGTCATGTTCTTCCTCCGTCGTTCCTTTCCGAGACCTTGTTCGTTTGCACTCCGTCAGGTTTGAGATTAAACGGACAGGAGCTGGGCAAGCTCACTGCACGCTGTCGCGGGAGCGGACGGTAAACCGCACTTTGCCGCACCGTTCGAGTGAAAAAAACCTGATGCTAGACCTAATTTTTACCGGCAGATAGTGTGGAGACAACTTAAAGCCGCCGGAAATTTCAATCCAACTGGAATACTATAATGCGAGTAAACGCCTAATTCTTCTATAGTTTCAGAAAAGTGGAAGGCAATTTAACCAGTTCCAGAAAAAATGTAAAGCTAAATTTTCGGCGGGCCGTGCCGGCGACCGGCATTAAAAATCTCGACGAGCTTGTGAGGCAGCATTATTAAAAGGAAAAAGCCGGGGACGAGCGAGCGTCCCCGGCTTTGCTTTGCTGCGCCCCGCACGAGCGCTTTAGACAACGGCAGCCTGAAATCGTTGAGATTTAGACTTTCCGGTTGCGACGACGGGCGCGTGCGGCGATGCCGGCCAGCCCCGTTCCGAAAAGGATCATCGTCATCGGTTCGGGGATTTCGCCGGGATTCGGCCCGATTACTTCGCTCTCGTCCTGGGGGCCGATGCCTTGGAACCTTAAGAGGATGGCGCGGGCGATCTCGTCCTCCGTCATGCCGGAGAAATCGCCGGTAATGACGAAAGTGCCGCTCTGACCGGCCTGTATCCCGCCGGCCACGGAGCCGCCGCCGAAGTTGTTGCCCGTGAGCAGCGCGAAATCAAACGTGGACGTGGTGTTCTGGGCACCGGCCTGCGCCTTAACTTCGTTCGCCAGCCTAAAGTCGGAGTCCGTAGTGGTGTTCAAGGTGAACGTGCCACGGTTAGTGCCGGTCAGGTTGAACCCGATGGCGGTAATCGAGCCGGTGGAAGACGTGTTGGTCAGGGTGAAGGTGAACGTATTACCGGACAGCGAATAGTTTGTGACCGTCGCGGTAGACCCGAATTGTCCGGGACCGAACGTGACGGTGTCGGCGCGCGCGACCGAGCTAAGGGTGAGCATGACGAAGGCTGCTGCGGCTGTGAGCAAAGCTTTACGGAACATTGTAACTAATTCCCCCAATCTCAGGATTTGTACTTGTCATCCCCGGAAGCGTCTCAGCTCTCAAGGCCGGGGCAAAAGAGCTGTGCCGAGCTTGTTCACACTCGTCGTAGACCCGTCAGGCCTTGAGGTGACTTTCGCTCATCATTGAAAAACGAGCAATAGCGAGGCGTTTTCAGAAAACTTTTGTGGGCGGCGATTAAACAGCAAAGCGGCCAAAACGTCAACGATAAAATTTAAACCCCCGCCGCAGGTTTTAAGACCTATTCAGTCTAAACATTCGCGTAAACCGCCCGACGACGGCGCGCGACTCCTCAAGCCCCCAAGCTGACGTGAGCGCGAAGTAGAGGACGCCGTAGGGGGTTAGCACGAGCGCGGCCATGAAAATCGGGTGAATGGGGCCTAGCGCGAGCCTGATGCCCCAAGCCACCGCCGCGCTCGCCGTGGCCGAGAGCCACAGTTTCGTGATGAACGAGAGAGGGATGCCCGTCAGTCCGATTCGCCCGTTCAGCTTGCGGCGGAGCAGGATCAACTCGACCCACCCGGCGAGTCCCGCGGAAAATGTCAGCCCGACCGCGCCCCACTGTCGCGGAATTTCGAGCGCGTCGGGCAGCGGCAGGGCGAAGAGGTAGCCCAGCACGGTCGCAAGAGCGACGTGTAGGACTGCGAAGCGCAAGGGCGTGCGCGTGTCGTGCAGCGCGTAGAAGGTCGAGGCGTAGAGCCTTCCGAGCGTCGCCGGGAGCAGGCCAACCGCCGAGCCTGCGAGAATCGCCCAGACGTAGACGGTGTCGGCGCGCGCGAACTTGCCGTTCTGATAGAGCGCGGCCACCATCACGTCGCCGAGCGCGACGAGGCCCACCGCCGAAGGCACGATGAAGAGTGCGATGCGCCGCAACCCCGCGTCCAGACGCCCACGCAGTTTCTCCGCCACCTCCGACTGATTGCCTACCGCGCTCGACATCTCAGGCAGTTCCGCCGCCGACACCGAAATTCCGAACAGGCTGACGGGCAATGTGTAGAGGCTCTGCGCGTAGCCGAGCGCGGCGACTGCGCCCGTGCCGAGCCAGCTTGCGAGCCACGCGTCCACGAACGCGCTTATCTGCACGACGCCGCGACTGACGAAGACCGGCACGAAGTTTCGCAGCACCGTGCGGACGTGCGTGTTCGTAAGCTTGAGCGCGAGGCGCACGCGGCGGAGAAGCATCATCACCGTCGGAAGTTGGATTGCGAACTGAAGCGCGCTGCCCACGACCGACCCCCACGCGGCGAACGCGGCCACGCGCCCCCACACGCCGAGGTCTGCGAGCGCGGTGTTTCGGACGGGCAGGCCCGCCCACACGAGCGCGGCGATGAGCGTTAAGTTCCAGACGACGGGCGCGGTGTAGGAGAGGAAAAATCGCCTGTGGCTGTTGAGCACGCCCAGACACCAAGCGGAGAGAACGAGCAGCCCCGCGCCGGGAAAAAAGATTCGCACGAGCTGAACGGTGAGCGCGCGCTTCTCGCCCTCAAAGCCGGGCGCGATGGCGTTGATGAGAAGCGGCGTGGCGAGGACTCCCGCGACGACCAGAAGTGAGACGACGAGCGCGAGCAGAGAGAAGACGCTCCATGCGACGCGGTCTGCCTCCTCCTCGTCGTCCTGCGCGAGCAGCTTCGCGTAGACGGGGATGAAAGAGGCCGAGAGCGCGCCCTCGCCGAAGACGTTCTGCAAAAAGTTCGGGATGCGGAACGCCGCGTTGAAGGCGTCCATCGCGTCGGAGTTGCCGAGGAAGTATGCGAATACGCGCTGGCGCACGACGCCGACGATGCGGCTCAAAAGAATCCCCGCGCCGACTAAGAACGCGCCCCGGCTCGTGCTGATAGCACGCCGCTCTTCGCGCGCGACTATTTTCTCGGCAGGGAACTGGCCGGTCACAGCGCCGACGGGCGCGTCCGCCTCGCCCGCGATTAAATCCGCCTGTCCGTGCTCGGCGTCGGCGGGGTCTGCCACTGTCGCGCGGCGCTCGTCCGCTTCGGCGTCTGCGTCTCGGTTCATCTGTCGGTTAGAGTTCGTAGTCCTTGATCTTCGTCAGCAGCGTCTTGTAGCTGACGCCGAGCTGTTCGGCGGCGCGCGTTTTGTTGCCGTCGCTTGCGCGCAGAGCGTCCGC
This sequence comes from Pyrinomonadaceae bacterium, assembly GCA_035630035.1. GTDB lineage: Bacteria > Acidobacteriota > Blastocatellia > Pyrinomonadales > Pyrinomonadaceae > QHXN01. The sequence goes on from DASQLL010000456.1 coordinate 7,667, forward strand.
GATCTTACGCCGCTCGACGTAGCGGGCCGCGCGCTCGGACGCTTCGGCGAGCGTGCCGGAGAGGTCGAAGTCGGCGCGACTGTCGTCGTCTCTCGCGTCGCCGCCGGGGCGCGGCAAGAGACCGAGGTCGGCGGGCGTGAGCGTGGCCGAGTCGGCGAGGATGCACGCGCGCTCGATTGCGTTCTCAAGCTCGCGCACGTTGCCCGGCCAGCGGTGCGAGCGTAGAAGGGCGACGGCCTCGTCGCTCAAAACGGCCTCGCGTTTTCTCATCTCCTTGCCGAGCTGCGCGGCGAAGTGGCGCGCGAGCAGCACAACGTCGTCGCCGCGCTCTCGAAGGGGCGGAATCTCGATGGGGAACACGGCGAGGCGGAAGTATAGGTCGCGCCGAAACTCGCCGGCCTCGGCTGCCGACTGAAGGTCGCGGTTCGTGGCCGCGATGATGCGAACGTCAACGGGGACGGGCGCGCGACCGCCAATGCGGTCAACGACCTTCTCCTCAATCGCGCGAAGGAGTTTGCCCTGCGCGCCGACGTGCAGCTCGCCGATCTCGTCGAGAAAGATCGTGCCGCCCGTCGCCAGCTCGAACTTGCCGGGCCGCCGCTCGGTCGCGCCCGTGAACGCGCCGCGCTCGTGGCCGAACAGCTCCGACTCGATAAGCGTCTCCGGGATGGCCGCGCAGTTGATCGCGACGAACGTCTTCTCGCGCCGCGGGGAAAGATGATGAAGCGCGCGCGCGAAAAGCTCCTTGCCCGTGCCCGACTCGCCGAGCAGCAGGACGGTCGTGTCTGTCTGCGCGACGCGCTGCGTTTCGGCGACGACGCGCTTGATTGCGTCCGACTCGCCGATGATGCGAGGGAAGCCGTAGCGGCGCGACCACTCCTCGCGCAGCAGCATGTTCTCCGTCCGCAGACGTGCCTGTTCGAGCGCGCGCTCGACGAGCAGCAGAAGGTGGTTCGAGTCAACAGGCTTTTGAAGAAAGTCGTGCGCGCCGTCCTTCATCGCCTGCACGGCCTCGTCAATCGAGCCGTAGGCGGTCATCAGGACTACGGGAACGTCGGGGTCTGCCGACTTGGACGCGCGAAGAACGTCGAGTCCAGAACCGTTCGGCATACGCAGGTCTGTGAGAACGACGCGGAAGGGCGTGCGCGCGATGGCCTGCGCCGCGTCGCGCGCGTCCTCGGCCTCGGTCACGCTGTAGCCGGCGCTCTCAAGCGTCAGTCGCAGCACGCGCCGAAGGCTCTCTTTGTCTTCTACTAGAAGGATGTCAGGCATGGACGAAACGATGAACGCGGAACGCTGAACGATGAACTGGAAAGCATTTGCCTTTAATTCATCGTTCAGCGTTCCGCGTTCATCGTTTTCTTGTGGCGGATGGTAGCGACGCGGGTGAGCGCGTGTCAAGGAGGGCGATAGAAAGAGAGGGCGCTTCTCAATTTACGAGAAGCGCCCTCCGTGTGACGTTGCGTTAAGGGGCTGGCCTTTGCCTTCGGCGGCTGGCAGTCACTTGGGAATCTGGCCGAGCAGGTAATCGGCGAGGGCCGGGTCTGCGACTTTCAGAATCCGATACTGCTCAAGCGCTTTATCCTTTTCGCCGAGGTCAATGTGGATGAGGCCGAGGGTGTAATACGCGGACAGGTAGTTGGGGTCAATCGCGAGCGCTTTCCTGCACGCCTTGACGGCTTCCGGGTAGCTCCCCCAGTGAAAGTAGGCGAGGGCGAGGTTGTTGTGAGCGTCCAAGTGGCCGGGGGCAATGCGGATCGCCTGAAGGCACGACTTGATTGCAGCAAGCCCTTTACCCATTTCGCTGAAAGTCGTGCTCAAGCTCGTGTAGGCTTCGACGAATTCAGGATCGAGGCGGATAGCGCGCTCGAAGCACTCGACTGCCTTCTCCGACTCTGATAGGTGCTGAAAAGTCACCCCCATGTTGTAGTGAGTCTCGGCGCGGTTGGGCCTGACGCGAAGGTCACGGCGGAACTCGTCGAGCGCCTCGCGATAAAGCTGCCGACGCATAAGCTCAAGGCCGGTAGCGTTGTGGTCGCTGGCCGAGCTGCGCGCCGGAGAATCATGCAGCGAGCGGCTCGCCGCCTCATCCGGGTCGCTCCGCCTGAACACGTTTAATAGTCTCATGTGAACCTCCGCACTGAAGCTCAGTTGATGCAAGTGAGTTAAAGGCCGTCGTCGAACAGGCAGACGCTGCGCGGTCTGCCGGCCCTAGTATTCGCTAATTCCCACCACCCCCGGCCCGGCGCCTTTGAGCGCCTTCTTGATCCACTCCGAGTCGTAGCGCATGGTCGAGGTGCCGGAACCGTTAGAGTTGAAAGCCGGCGCGAGGAAGTTGCCCGTGGCGTCGAACCTCGCGACGGCGACCGCGCCGAGGCTTATGCCGTTGCCGCCGCCGGTGCGGACGACGGTCCCGCCGCCGAGCACGAGTATCAGGCCGTTGAAGGAGGAGCTGCCGTTCAGCGTGAGCGTGCCAGTCACGACGAGAAGTCCCGCGCCGCCCTGCGGCGGGAGGTCTATGTCGCCGTCAACGAAGGTCATCAGGCCGTCGGTTTGGGTCGCGCCCAGATCGGACGGGGTCTCGCCGGAGCCGAAGTAGCGGTCGCACTGCGCGGTCGTGCCCGTGCAGTTGATGGGCCACTTCTGGCCCATAGCCAACGTCTTTAGGGTCTGGACGGCTGTGCGCGCGCCATTTGCGCCGTCGGTCGTTCGCAGGAAGGTGTCGAGGCTCGTCAAAGGGACTTTTCTGACCGACTGGCTGCCGAACACCTGCGTCGGGTCTATGGCGTTAGAGACCATCGTGAGGTCAACGTCGCTCGTCACGGCGATGGCGGGGAGCGACGGGCCGGCGGAGTTGTCGTTACCGTTGTACTGGTACTGCGCGCTGTTGCCGACGCTGAAGGGGCTAATCACCGAGGTGTTGTCGTCGGCGCTACGCAGCGTGATCCCGCCGGTGGCGTTGTAGTCGAAGGCCGAGCGGCTGACGAGCATCTGCATCTTCTTCACGGCGTTGCGCGGCCCGTAGCCCTTGACCTTCACGACGAGGCGCTGCGGCTCCGGCGGCGAGAGCGTGACGCCGACCGTAGTCGTCGAGTCGGCAGGGAGCGCCGCGGTCAGCGCCGCTAACTTGTAACTGACGCCGTCGAGCGAGTACGAAAGGCTTGGGAAGGTGATGATCAGCGTGCCCGTGAAGTTACTTCCCGTCTTTATTGCTGTCCCGCTGATGGTGCAGGCGATGTCCTTAGTGACGGCCCATGGCCCTGTCTGTGTGATGGTCAGGGTGAAGGGTGCGTTTGTCCAAGTGTGTGTGCCGTTCGACGCGGACATGCTGAAGCTTCCGAGGTCGCTCGCGCCGCTGGTGCTGGTCGTGACGGTGTTGGACGCGCGGGGCGTGTAGGTCAGCGTGAGGCCGTCCAAAGTCTGCGACGCGCCGCCGTTGGCGAAAAGGCCGGAAGTGGAGAAGGTGACGATGTCGGAGTTGTCGGGGTCGCTGATGCTATCCACGCCGAAGGCCATGCCGGACAGCGGCGTGTAGCCGGAGGTGAGGGCGACGCGATCCGTGTAGGTCGAGTCGTAGCTGAGCCAGCGCGTGAGCCGCGGCGTTCCCGTGCCGGATGCGTTCGACGACGCGCTGCTGACCGCCTTGCGGAAGGTG
>DASQLL010000457.1:0-29022 GCA_035630035.1 Pyrinomonadaceae bacterium
ATGCCGAAGATGAGCGCCGGGCCGAAGACGACCGGATGAAGGACGATGACCGCGGCCTTCGCCTCCGTCTCAGGCACGCCCAAGTAAGCCATCAGGCCGTAGGCCGTCGCCGCGTGAAAAGTGCCCGCGCCCGCGCCCGGCGTCGGCACGACCGAACCGACGAGCGCCCAGCCCAGCACGAACACAGTCTCGCTCACGCCGAGTTGCAAACCGAACGCGCGCAGCACGAGCATGTTCGCCGCCGCTATCGCGGCCCAGAGCGCCGCCGTCCACCCCACGGTCGCGAGCAGCGAGCGAGCGCCCACAAGCACGCCGAGCGTCTGCGCGAGTTGATCGAGCAGCCCGACAACGACTTTGCCGGGGCGACTCAAAGCGCGCGGCCACCTCTCCATCTTCGCGCCGAGCCAAGCGGTCGCGCGCCCCGCGTGCCGCCTGAACCAGACGAGCGCGGCCAATCCTAAGACCGCCCCCGCGAGCAGGAGCAACGCTCCCTGCCGGACTCGCGCGAAGGCCGTCTCGTCAACGCCCGGCAACTTTAGGAAAAGCAGGTTCGCCGCGAACATGATGACGACGGCTGACATGTCGCAGATGCGTTCGACCGCGATTGTCACGAACGCCGCGCCGGGCCTGACCGCGCGGTCACGCAGGGGCAGAAACGCCGGTCGCACAACCTCGCCCGCACGCCCCAAAAGAAAGATCGCGCTGAAGCCCACGGTCGTCGCGGCGAACGCCTCGCGCAGAGACGCATCGGGCGCGAGCGGCGCAAGCAGCGTCCGCCAACGGAAGGCGCGTATGAGATACGTCAACAGCACGACGACGACCGCCGCGGCTATCAGACGCCAGTCGGCACGCCCTATTGCCCCAGACACCTCAGCCCAGTTTAGATTCCACCCGAACCACAACAGGATAAGCCCGGCGAGAAGACAAAGGGCTATGAATTTCAGGTATTTACGCAAGCGATGCAGTTCCGGGGGAGTCTTAACTCCGGCGCGTCCGCGCCACCCTACAGGCAGCCGCCCTTCTAGCGCTCCGATTTGACTTCACGCATCGAACGCCACAAGATATAGTGTAACACCGACAGGCTATAATAATCACAACGGGGTAGCAAGGCACGCGCCGGTCGGCAGTCGGCGTCGGTGCGTTGATAAGGACGGCGGGCAGCGCGTCCTCAATCGCTCCGGCAGGGGCGGGAACTTTCCCTTTAAGGAGGTCGTAATGCCCGTTTGACAATGGGTTGACCACCCAACGCGGGGCGCACTAGGGGCCAAGCCGTGGAGGGACTTAGAAGGGGCGCTAGGTGGGAGTCGCAAAGGCAGTGACGGTCGGCGAAGGGGCTGAATTGGTCAGAAGGTGCCGAGCCGGCGACGGCGCGGCGTGGGAGGAAATCGTCTCGACCTACTCCCGCAGAATCTACAACCTCGCGTACCGCTTCACCTCGCGCGCCGACGCCGCGGAAGATTTGACGCAGGAAGTTTTCGTCCGCGTCTATCGCTCGCTCGAACAGTACGACCCGAAGCAGGGCGACTTGCAAAACTGGCTGATGCGTCTCGCGCGCAATTTGATAATTGACGACTACCGCCGCCGCCAGCGCGCGCCGCAGGACACGCACGCAGAGGACATCGAAGGCCACACTTATCACCTGCGCGCCGCCGGCAACACGCCGCAACGCGAGATGGAGCGGCGAGAGCTTGGCGAGCAGGTGCAGGCCGGGATTGACAAGCTGCCGCACGACCTCAGAACGTGCGTCATCCTCCGCGACATCGAGGAGCTGAGCTATCAGGAGATCGTTGACCTCCTGAAAATCCCCGAAGGGACGGTCAAGTCGAGAATCAACCGCGGGCGCATCGAGCTTGCGAAGATTTTGCGCCGCATGCGAGTCGTCGCGATGAGCGACGTTTGATGAGTGTGAACGTGAATGGTCGTCCGAAGTCCGTCGGGTGAGCGGGCCGCGGTCGTCCCCGTTAAAGAAAACAGGAGTTGAAGGGGTGGAGCGAATTTAGAATGCTTTGCACAGAGTTTGAAGATCGTCTGACGGATTACCTCGACGGCGCGCTCGAAGGCGAGACCATTCGCGCCTTCTCCGAGCATGCGCTGCGCTGCCCCGTCTGTCACGAGCTTCTGAATGAAGTCAAGAACACGGTCGTCGAGTGCCGCGCGGACGTGCCGCCTCAGCCCTCGCCGGGGCTTGAGGCGCGTATCCTTTTGAAGACCGCGCCTGAGACCTCGATGACGTGCGAGGAGTTCGAGGAGTATCTGACCGACTACCTCGACGGCTTCCTCCCCGCAGCGCTTTATCACCGTTGGGAGCGTCACGCCGCGCTTTGCGTCGGCTGCTCCGACCTGCCGGGACAGGTCGTGCGCTCCATCGGCGCGTGCTACTCCTACATCAGCGAAGAGCGCCCCGTGCCCGCGGGCCTGCACGAACGAATTCTCCACGAGACGCTCGGCACGACCGAGGCCGAGATGGTTCGCGCCCCATTAGGCGCGCGCGTAGCCGAGTGGATGCGCGGCTGGCTCGACGTACTTGTGACGCCGCAGCTCGCCACCGTCGCGACGATGCTTCTGCTCGCCGTTCTCGTCGGCACGACGACGATCTCGGAAGACGGCACTATCAGCGGCATGTACCAAGCGGGTCTGCGCGTCGCCGAGCGGACCTACTCTTACGGCGCGAATCAGGCGGGCGAGTTGAAGCGAGCGACCACGGGACTCGTCAGTTCGCCCGCGTCGCAGGGAGCGGGCAACTCAAATTCACAACAGACTCCGAGCAGCGGGCAGCAGCAACAGCAACAAAAGCCCGAGCAGAAGAATCGCTAAGCGGCGATGACCAGCGCGGCAAAACGCTTGAGAGAAGGCGGGAGACGAGGGCGAAGAAATTGGCGGCAGGCTTGATGAATTGCGCTTACCACATGACGAACCGCGCGGTCGTGCAGTGCAGCCGCTGCGCGCGCCCCCTGTGCCCCGCGTGCGATCATCGCATACGCGGCTTCCCATATTGTCAGGACTGCATCGTCGCTGGCGTGGAGCATTTGCAGCAGCAACAGCAGTACGAGCGCCCCGGCGCGGCTCAAGTCATCCGCCGAAAGACTTCGGCCTTCGTTGCTCTGCTCCTTTCCTTCATCTGTCCCGGACTCGGCGCGGCCTACAACGGGCAGACCTCGAAGGCTCTCGTCCATTTCACAATCTTCGCGAGCTTCTTCCAGATGGCGACCGTCACGGACGGGACGGCCTTCTTCGTCTTGGGCGTCATCGGCACTTGGCTCTTCGCGGCGGTTGACGCCGTCCGCACGGCGCAGCTCATACGCGCGGGCCTCGCGCCCGACGCCGAGTCGGACGCAATCTCGCGCAGGCTCTACGGCAACCCGCTGGCGTGGGCCGCGACGATGATCACGCTCGGCACGGTCTTTCTGCTCCACACGCTCTTCGGCGTTCAACTGCCCGTGCGCGAGTTCCTGCCCGTGCTGCTCGTGCTGCTCGGCGCGTACATGCTCTTCGACCACTTCCGCACGCGGCGCAAGCGCGAGACTTTGAGCTTTGAGAATTTCGCACGCCCGCCTTCGGTCGTCGGCGGCATGACCGGCGCGCTCCCGTCGGACGTGACGAGGTTCGGGACGGGTGAGCTTGCGACGCACGTCTCGGCGCGCGAGACGACGGGCGCGTGGCCGACCGAGCCGCGCATCTGAATTTCTGTTAAGATAATCGGCGGCAGATTTCTTCGGGCGCAAGGGCGCGCGGGGTTAGCGTTCAAACGGTAAGGAGGTTCCGAGTGATGTTAGGTTTAATGAAAGTGGCCGGCAGGTTCGGCGGCATCGTCGCGCTCATCGCGCTGCTCATCGTCCTCGTCAAGCAGCTCATCGCGCTTGTCGGCTTCGTCATGTTCGTGCTCAAGATCGCCATCATCATCGCCTTCATAGGGCTGATGCTGCTCATCGTCATCACGTTTGTGACGACGCGCAACCGCCGTCGCCGCGAGGCCGAAGAGATTTAGAGTCCTCGTCGGGACGAAAACGCTTTGCCAATGCCCGCCGGTTGAAGCACTCAGCCGGTGGGCATTTTGTCGCTTTGGTTCCATCGGTTTTTCGCACTCCACGCCGGTTGCAAACAAAAATCTTGTGTGGTAGGGTCTAGCCCCTTGTGCAGCCCCAAGTCAGTTGCCTGTCATGGCAGTGTAATTTCATGATGGGTCTCGGCAGCACCTTCAGGAAGGGTCTCGCTAACTAAGAACCCGGTTAATTTAATAGTTTTTCGCACTCGTCGCCTTCTTTCGGCAGACAGTGCCTTTCGCGCTCATTCGTGTGCGTACACCCCAAAGTTCGCGCACGGACTGAAGCGCTCAAGGAGCACACTCCGATGAACAGAGACGAGCGTTTATACGCTTTCTTCGTTTCTCGAACTTCTCGTTCACGTTCCTGCATCCGCCGCTTCTCCGTACACAAGCGATGGGTCAAGGCGTCGGCCCTCTTGGCGACGATGGTTTTCTGCGCCGCGGCCTACGGCCTCTACGGGCTGACGCAGCAGGCCGCGCATCTCCGCATCGAAGAGGAGAACAACCGTCTTCGTATGGAGAACGAGCACCAGCGCAAGCAGCTTCGCAAGCTCGAAAATCGCGTTGACGCCATCGAGACGGACGCGCGCCGCCTGTCCGAGATGTCCGGCGTCGCGACCGAAGAGGGAGAGGGCACAAGTCCGCACGGCGCGGGCGGCCCCGCACTGAGCGTTGACTCAATGACGGTCGCGACCGTCGAGGAGCGCGCGTCGCGTCTGGAGCAAGACCTACAGACATTTGAGGTCGCGTTGCGCGAGCGCGCGCGCGTCCCGTCCATCTGGCCGGTCGAGGGCGAGTCAACCGACAGCTACGGCGTCCGCGGCAATCCCTTCGGCGGAGGCTCCTCGGAGTTTCACCCCGGACAGGACATCGCGGCCCCGCGCGGCACGCCCGTTCTCGCGGCAGCCGACGGCACCGTCGTGAAGGCGGACTGGCAGAACGGCTACGGGCAGACGGTCGTCATTGACCACGGCAACGGTCTGACGACGCGCTACGGCCACCTCTCGAAGATTGAAGTCACGGCGGGTCAGGAGATTCGGCGGGGCGTCGAGTTAGGACAAGTCGGCTCGACGGGCCGCTCGACGGGGCCGCACCTGCACTACGAGGTCAGAATCGGCGACGTGGCCGTAAGCCCGCAGCGCTATCTGCCCGCGCGCTTCGACTCCGTCGTTCCGCGTGGGTGGTAAAGCTTCGGGGGGGTGTAAATTTTTATGCTTGACACGCTCGCGCGCTTTCGCTTAGTATGCGCCGTCGTTTCGAGCCGCGGGATTGTTTAAACTCACTCCCTCGTTAGACTTGCAAGCATTAGCAATGAAGTCGCAGTGGTTTTGTGTTTGTCCGTGAACGATTGGCCGAGAGGGCGCTTAGACGTCGCAGGCCATCGGGCGCGGGCTTTTTTTCTGTCATGTAGTCTGCGGGGCGTCCTTGTAGTGGGGCGTGCCGGCTCGTGAAGAGTAACTTGCGGGCGGACGAAACCTGCACTTATTCGTCCAGCCCATTTTCCGAATCGTTAGGAGGATTCGTCAGCTATGTCTAGAATTACCGGTAAGGTCAAGTGGTTCAACAACGCGAAGGGCTATGGCTTCATCGAGCAGCCCGGCTCTTCCGACATCTTCGTTCACTACTCCGCCATTCAGGGCGACGGCTTCAAGACCCTCGAAGAGGGTCAGACGGTCGAGTTCGAGGTGACGCAAGGCCCCAAGGGGCCGCAGGCTGAGAACGTGATGAAGGTGTAACTCTCCCCATTGAACACTTCAGCTTTCGTTGAAGGCCACTGACCGCTTCCGGTATTCGCAACACAGCCGGCAAGCGCACTACAAAGCAAGGCACTCAAGAAAGCAAGTAGGCAGAAGGCAGTAAGCAGAAGGCAGTCAAGACGCGGAAGCGTTTCGACTGCCTTTTGCTTACTGCCTTCTGCTTTCTGTTTTACTTGTCCGCTTTCGCCTTGAAGCTGACGTGGCCGTCGCGGACGGTGACGGAGAACTGCACGCGCTCGCAGCCCGCGCGCTCTTTCAACGCCTCCGATTTTTCGGCGACCATACGGTGGAAGCGCGGGAAGGAGAGGTCGTCGGTCGGCTCGCCGCACTGGCGTTTGGCCTCAACCAACTTGTCGTACAAGCTCCGAACCGTCGAGATGTCCTTCTTCGCATCGGCGCAGACGAACTCGCTCGGCTCCGTCTCCGACACGGTTGCGTGCGGGACGTGCCGCGCGGCTACCTTGCCGCGCCCCTCCTCGCGATCCTGCATCGTGCGCCGCCAGAGCTGCATGAACGAGTTGTAGCGCGCGGCGAGCGAGTTGTAATGGTAACGCTGCGCGAACGTGAGCGTGCGGTCGTCCGCGAGGCGTTTGATGAGCGTGTCAACTCGCCCCTTCGTATCGTAGGGCGGGCGTTTGGCCGCGCCGTTGAAGTAGATGTCGAACTCTATCTTGAGCCGCCGGACATCGTCTTCCAAACGGGCCAGTTGCTCCTCGGGCGTCGGCTGTGCGTCGCGATTGAGGGTGTTACCCCTCTTCTCAAGCACCTTAGCTCGGCGCGCAAACTTGTTATCACGAATAGGCACTGATTCAACTCCTCTTCACGGCCACGCACTCGCGGGCCTTAATTCGAGAATAGGATTTCGGCGTGGAGAGTGTCAACAAATTTAAGTCAGAAGTCAGAACGCTGAACGCTGAACTGATGGGAACAGGTTTAAAGTTCAGCGTTGAGCGTTCTGACTTCTGACTTTCACTGTGGCGGCCCCTGAATGACCTTGCCGCGTTCGGGCGTGGCGGCGGGCGCGGGCGTAGGTCGGGCGGCGGGCGGCGGAGTCGTCTGCGACTCCGAGACGCGCGTGTTCCGACTCGTCGAGCCGGGGCGTGAGGGGTCGTCGGCGCGCGCGCCGTCTCGATTGTCAGACGACGGAGGGCGGCCCGCGGACTCGTTCGTCGCGGCGTCGGCCTTTCGCCTCGAACGCGCCGGGTCTTCGGCTGACGGCTCGCCGCTTTCCGAGACGACCGCGGGCACGGACGGCGCGTTCGACGCGGCGGGCGGGACGTAGAACGGCTGTGTCGAAGCGCCGGGCGCGGGGTAGAACGCTTCGGGCGGCACGCCGGGGGCGGGAAGGACGGCCTGCGCGTCCGGCGTCGGCGAAGGAAGCGGCGAGGGCTGCACGACCGCGATGCTCGCGTCGGGCGCGGGCGCGGGAGGCGCGGGCGTCGGCGCGGCTTGCGCGGGCTGCGGAGTCTCAAGTCGCGTGCGGTTGCCGCCCCAGACGGCGAAGACCGCCACGCCGAGCGCGGTTAAAAGCAATGCTGTTCCGACCGACCCTTGCCACGAGCGCAGAAAACCGCCGAGCCGGAAAGCGCCAGCCGAAGGGTGCGCGGGCACGTGCCCGTCTCGCCGCACGGAGACGTTCGACGGCTCGCCGGTTTCATCAGACTTCGACGCCGCTCTGGAGAATTTCAAAACGCCGTCCACGGCGTCCGCGGCTTCGGCTTTCAAAGCTCCGGCGTCCGCCGCTTTCACAGTTTCATCATCCGCGGCTTTTACTTCTTCGTGATTCGTTCCCGTCTCGACGCGCTCATCCTTGACGGGGCGCGGACGTGCGGCCTCCGCGTTCCGCAAAAGTTCCGCGACGCTCGCGAAGCCGCGCGAGGCGGCCCAACTCTCGGCGGTCGTGCCGAGACGCGTCTGTGCGTGCGTGTCCGCGCCGCGCTCGACGAGAAGTTTTACGACCTCTTCGTGGCCGAAGAAGACCGCGAGGACGAGCGGCGTAAAACCGTCGGCGCGTCGCGCGTTGACGTCCGCGCCCGCGTCGAGCAGAGCGCGCGCAACGTCTTCGTGCCCGCGCGCAGCCGCGCGCATGAGCGGCGTCTCGCCGCCCCGGAGCGTCGCGTCCGCGCGCGAGCCTTCGGACAGAAGACGCTGGACGCGCGCGGCGTCGCCGTCCTCGACCGCGCTCAAAAGCGCGAGCGGGTCTGTGTTGCTCTCTACTGCCGGCGTCGTGACGCTTCGCATTTTCGGTTTCTCTTACAGCGGCTCGGCGGCGTAGAATGTCGCCGCCGGTAGGCTCTCTTAACAACTTACCACCGACGCACGGCTTCTGACTACCGACTTTCGACATGCCCGACCAGACTCTTTCCGAAAGACTGCGCGCGCTCCCCTCGGTTGACGCGCTTCTGCGAACACGCGAAGCGACGGCGCTGCGCGAGCGAGTCGGCGCGGAGCGTCTGACCGAGATCGCGCGCATCGTTACGGGCGAGCTACGCGACGAGCTAAGGCGCGCACGCGACGGCGAGGGAGCATCACTTTCAACCGGCGGCGAAGGCGCACGCTCGAACGGCGAAGGCGCGCGCGAGTCTCTGCTCGCGGAGGCCGCGCGTCGGCTCGCGCTCGCCGCGGCGCGCGATGCAGCCGCAGCCCTGCGCCGCGTCATCAACGCGACGGGCGTCGTCCTGCACACGAACCTCGGTCGCGCCCCGCTCTCCGAAGACGCGCGCCGCGCCGTTTCCGAAGAGGCCGCCGGCTACTGCACGCTCGAATACGACACGGAGACGGGCGCGCGTGGACGGCGCGGGGCGCGCGCCGAAAGCCTGCTCGCGGAGTTGACCGGCGCGCAGGACGCGCTCGTCGTGAACAACTGCGCCGCCGCCGCGCTGCTCGTGCTGACCGCGCTCGCGCGCGGGGGCGAGACGATAGTCTCGCGTGGCGAGCTTGTCGAGATCGGCGGCGACTTTCGCGTGCCCGACGTGATGGCCGAATCCGGCACGACGATGATCGAGGTCGGCACGACGAATCGCACGAAGCTCTCCGATTACGTGCGGGCCTTCACGGATCGGACGCGGCTCATTCTGCGCGTGCATCCGTCGAACTATCGCGTCGTCGGCTTCACGTCCGCGCCCGCGCTCGAAGAGCTTGCGCGCGTCGCGCACGAGCGCGGCCTGCTTCTTTACGAGGACGCTGGGTCGGGCGCGCTCACAGACCTCGCGCCTTTCGGCCTCGCGGGCGAGCCTCTAATCGGCGACTCAATCGCGCATGGCGCGGACGTGGTCACGTTCAGCGGCGACAAGCTGCTCGGCGCATCGCAGGCGGGACTGGTCGTCGGGCGTCGAGACCTCATCGAGCGCCTCCGACGCTCCCCGCTCTACCGCGCGCTGCGCGCCGACAAGCTCGCGCTGGCCGCGCTTGAAGCGACGCTCGACTCTTACCGTCGCGGCGATGCCCCGCGCGAAGTGCCCGCGCTCCGAATGATCGGCGCGACCCGCGACGAGATCGAGGGGCGTGCGCGCTCATTCATAAAACGACTTCGCGCGCGCGTCGCGGACGATGCTCTCACAGTAGAAATCGTCGAGGGCCGTTCGGCCATCGGCGGCGGCTCCGCGCCGACAACGCACCCGCCGACCGCGCTACTCGCGCTCGCGCACCCCGCGCTCTCGGCCTCCGCTCTCGAAGAGCGTCTGCGCCGCAACGCGCCGCCCATCATCGCTCGCATACTCGACGAACACGTCGCGCTAGACCTTCGCACCGTCTTAGAATCCGAAGAGGCGGAGTTGCTCGACGCGCTCGCCTCGGCCTCTGCGGCCTGACGAATCGGAAAAACATCTACTTGTTAAGCCCGCGCCCGGCGGTGTAAGATGTTTGTGGCTTCGGCGTCCCGCCGTCGCGTCCGTCTACAAACCCTGCCCTTACTCCTTAATTCCCTATCTTCTCTAAAGCCTTGAAAAATCCCGTTTCGTTTTCTTCAAAGTCCGCCTACGTCTCTGTGGCCTTCTCGCTCTGCGTCTCCGCGTTGGTCGCGGCGGCGTGGGGCGTGGGCGTTCTGACATCGCCCGCCGCGCTCTTCATGTTCGACGACCCGGCAAGCCCAAGCGTGCCGCCGCAAGTGTGGGTCGTCATGCTGCTCATCGTGGCGGCGGGAGTCGGCGGAGGGTTCGCGCTTGAGCGACTCGGCGCGCGGCGTGCGCTGCAAGTGGTCGCCGGCTCGCTCGTCATCCTTTGCGCCGTGAGCCTCGCGGTGTCGCGTTTGCTAAGCCTCGACATCGTGTTCGCGCCGATGATGCTCGCGGCCTTCGGGTCGCTCGTCGCGGCGCAGGCGAGACGCCTCTGGACGATTGACGCGCTGCTCACGCGGAACGTGGAGCTGGTCGCCGCACGCCCCTCCGCGCTCGAAGCGCGCGGCGCGAGCGCGCGTCTGATGAGCGGGCTGAAGCTGCTCGACACGGTGCTGCCGCTCGAAGAGGCTGTGATCTTCCGTCTCGACGAGTCGGGCGTGCCTGTGCAAGCGGCGCGTTTGCGACAGGCGGCGCAGCCGGCAGCCTCCGCCGCCGACGGCGACCGCAACTTCGCGTGGCGTGAGGGCGTGGAGATGTGCGAGCGCGCGATTGTCTCCGGCGAGATCATCGCGCGGCAGGGCGCGACGATGGGCGAACGCTCGACGGTCGCCGTGCCGCTCAGACACGACGGGCAGTCGGTCGGCGCGCTGCTCGTGCGTCTGCGAGGAGGTTTCGACGAGGCAGACCGACCGCTGCTCGCGAACGTCAGCGCGCAGTTCGCGCGCAACCTCCAACGCGACGACGCGCGCGCGCTCGACGTGCCGCGTGAGCGCAGAACGTTTTTCTCCTCGCGCGCGGCACGGCAGCGGCTCGAAGCATTCGGCGTCGTGAGCGGTCTTTTGACCGAGCAGGGTTTCGCGGGACTCATCATGTCGGACGCGCCGGACGCGCACGCCATCGCGTACCTCGACGGCACGCTCGCATTCGCGAACGAGCGCATGCTCGAAGCCGCGCGCGCGACGCCCGTCGAGCGCCGTTCGCTCGACCTCTTCCAGCTTCTCGAACGCTTCCGCACGGGCGTCTTCGACGATCCGCAGATCGCCGTCCGCCGCGTGCTGCAAACAGGGCAGCCTTACGAGCGCGAGCTGACGTTCCTCGACCGCAGCCAGACGCTCGCGCTCCGCATCGCGCTCATCACGGAGGCCGCGCGCGACGATGACCGCAACGAGACGAACGGCCACGCGACGACGCCGCTCTGCGTCGCCGTCACCGTGCGCGACGTGACGCGCTTGAAGGAGTTGGACAAGCTCAAGAGCGACATGCTGTCTCTGATGTCGCATGAGCTGCGGACGCCGATCACGAGCATCAACGGGTTCGCCGAGCTGCTGATGGCCGACGACAACATCCCCGCCGAGTCGCGCGAGTTCCTCTCGATCATCAACGCCGAGTCGCAGCGCCTCACGCGCATGATAAGCACGTTCCTCTCCGTGACGAAGCTCGAACAGAAAGACCGTCAGGAGGTGACGCTCTCGCCGATAACGCTCGACGACGTGGTGCGCGAAACGATCTTCAACCTCCAATCGGTCGCCAAACGCAAGCGCATACGCCTCGTCGAGCGCGACGCGAGCAAGCTCCCGCCCGTCGCCGCCGACCGCGGCCTCATCACGCAGGCCGTCGCGAACCTCGTTGACAACGCCATCAAGTACAGCCCTGAGCGCACGAGCGTAACGCTCTCGACCGCGCTCGAAGCCGACTCGGTTCGCCTCTGCGTCGAAGACCGCGGCTACGGCATCCCGCCCGAAGATTTGGAGCGCGTGTGGGAGAAGTTCTATCGCGTCTCGCGCGATGGTCGCGTCAAGGAGGAGGAGTCAACCGGCCTCGGCCTCTCGTTCGTCCGCGAGGTCATAGAGCAGCACGGCGGGCAGGTCTTCCTCGAATCCGAAGTCGGCCACGGCTCGAAGTTCAGCTTCACGCTTCCGAGACTTTAAAAGCCGTGACAGGTGACGGGTGACAGGTGACAGGAAAGAGCTTGCCTTTATCCTGTCACCTGTCACCCGTCACCTGTCACGGCTTTACCTGTTTATCGTGCCGCGGCACGCGGGCGATTTGCAGCGGCAGCGGTAGTCGTCCGGGTGGTGCGTGCTGATGTAGTCGCAGGTGATCTCTTCGCCGGGCTGTATGTCGCGCAGGGCCATGAAGAGCAGGTGGCCGTGCGTGATACGCATGTAGCAGTTCGGGCGGCACGAGTGGTTCATGTAGTGCGTGCCGTTTCCGCCGCGCTCGCCGTCGAGGCTCCAACGACTGTTGATGGCGCAGATGCGATGCTTCTTCAAGGACTTCACGCGACGCTCAACCTCGCGCTGCGTGATAAGCTCGCCCGCGTACTCGGCGATCTTCTTGCCCTTCGGGAACAGCTTCGTTGCGAAACAGCCCATACCGTCAATCGGCGACTTGCGAACGTCGAGGCCGGGCGCGAGTTTCATAATCTTAACGATGAACGCGGAATGATGAATGATGAATGTGAAGGCAGTTGCGCCGTTACATTCATCATTCATCATTCCGCGTTCGTCATTTCCCTTTTACTGCTTCAACTTGAAGCTGCGCGCGATGGCGTCCGTCTGGTTGTTGATGCGTTCGAGCTTGTCGCGCAGGCCCGTGAAGTGGAGCGCGTAGACCGTGCGGCTGTCGGCCTGTAGATAGTAGACGCGACCGGCCATCGGCTGTCCGCCTTTCGTGAACTCGTATGTGGTCACGATGCCTGAGAGTCGGCCTGTGAAGCGCTCCTCTTTGCCGCCGACGAAGGCGGGCAGGAAGCGCAGCTTCGTGTCTTGCTCGGTGCGCGCGAACTCCGATAGGCTCGCCTTCTCTGCGACGACCTCCTTGCGGACGCGCAGGTAGCCGCTTGAGCGCTCGCCGTAGATGAACTCGGTGTGGCGATGAGCGTTGTCGGCGCGCGGGACGGCCTTCCAAGTCTCGGAGGGAAGCTCGATTGAGTAGTCGTCGGTTTCGCTCGTATGCGGCTGCTGCGCCGCCACAGCCGCGGCGAGCGCCGTAATCGCGAGGACGCTGATTAAGATTCGTCGTGTGCGTCGCATATTTTCGGGGTACTCCTTGAAGCTGGCCGGGCCGTGCAGCCCGCGCCACCGGGGATAAAGTTTCGCCGCGTTGTCTGACTTCAGATGTATAGCCGCGGGGCAATGTTGCCCGCCGTGGCCGAAGTGGGAGTCAGCGCGCGCCCTCTTCGAGCGCGGCGCGTTGCGCGGCGAAGAGAGTTTCGACGCCGCCGCCGGCGAGCGCGATAAGCTGCTCCATCTGGTCGCGTGTGAACGGCTCGCCTTCGGCTGTGCCTTGCAGCTCGATGAAGCGACCGTCGCCCGTGCAGACGACGTTCATGTCAACTTCAGCGCGCGAGTCTTCGTCGTATTTCAGGTCGAGGAGCGCAGTGCCCGCGACTATTCCGACGCTGACGGCGGCGACCTCGCCCGTGAAGGGGAGAGACTGAATTCTATTTTCCCTGAGGAGGCGGCGGCAGGCAAGCACGAGCGCGACGTATGCGCCCGTGATCGAGGCCGTGCGCGTCCCTCCGTCGGCCTGCAAAACGTCGCAGTCGAGCGTGATCGTTCGCTCGCCGAGGCGCGCAAGGTTCGTGACGGCGCGAAGCGAGCGACCGATGAGCCGCTGTATCTCGTGCGTCCTGCCCGAAGGGCCGCCGCGCCCGATCTCGCGCTGCGTGCGCTGCTGCGTGGCGCGCGGCAGCATTGAGTATTCGGCGGTGAGCCACCCCTGCCCCGAGTTGCGCTTGAACGGCGGCACGCGGTCTTCGAGCGTCGCGGTGCAGATGACGCGCGTGCCGCCCATCTCTATGAGCGCGGAGCCTTCGGCGTAGGGCATGAAGTTGGGCGTGATGCGAACCTCGCGCAACTCGTCGGCGCGGCGACCGTCGGTGCGCGAGAAGGTTTCGCTAGCGGGTGTGAAGCTCATCGTGCCCCCAGACCTCTACGGCCTCAAGCCGCCGTGGCGCGCTCCCCAGGAATCTTTCGGCGACGTGCGCGAAACGCTCCGCCGCGTCGGTCACGTAAAAGTGATCCAAATCATCGCACAAAACGCGCGCGCGCGCACCCGCTTCACTCAGGTCTCGAAGCTCCTGCGTCGCCGTGCGGCGCAAGTCCTCTTTTTCGATTAAGGCCTCGACGACTTCCGCCGCCGCCTCGCCCGAATCAATGAGCCGCACCGATTCGCCGACCGTTCGCTGAATCACCTCGCGAAGTATAGGGTAATGCGTGCAGCCCAAAACGAGCGCGCCGATTCCATGCTCGCGCATGTCTCTCAGATACTCTTCGGCGACCGTGCCGGCAACGTCCGTCGCCGCCCAGCCTTCTTCGGCGAGCGAGACGAAGAGCGGGCACGCGCGCTCGAAGACCTCGACCGTGGGCGCGAGTTCCCTGATGGCTTTTTTGTACGCGCCGCTCCTGACGGTTGACTCGGTCGCGATGACGCCGACGCTCGCGGACGCGCCCGCGTCTCGCACAACGGCGCGCGCGCCCGGCTCGATCATGCCGACGACGGGGACGCCGACGCTCTTGCGAATGGCGGGCAGCGCGAGCGCCGAAGCCGTGTTGCACGCGACGACCAGAAGCTTGATGCCGCGCGCTTCGAGGAATCGCGCGTTCTCAATCGCGTAACGCTCCACGGTCGAGAGCGACTTCGTCCCGTAAGGCACGCGCGCAGTGTCGCCGAGGTAGACGTATCGCTCCGCGGGCAGACGCTCGTGCAGCGCGCGATAGACCGTCAGGCCGCCGACGCCGCTGTCGAAGATTCCGATGGGAAGGTTTCGATCCAATTTGATTAGGGACGTAAGGAGAATTTCGGGTTCACGATCCGTATGGCGCGCTCTCTCCGGCAATGAGCCAATCTTCTTGAAGTGTCGTGCTCATGGCGGTTCTCCTGACCGGGCGTGCAAACAAAAAGCGGCAGGTCTGAAGCGACGATGTTATCACAACGCTCGCCCCGCTCGCCGCTGCCGGTCGTGCGACGCGGACGCGCGGTGTGGCACTTGCTCACCCTTCCATCTTCCACGCCGTGAACATGCCATACGCCATCGCGCCCACGGAATACGCGCGGCGGATAGCCGCGAACGACTCGACGAAACGGCGCGTGCGCTCGTCCGTCGCGCGCAACATCAGCTTGATTTCCGGGCGGCCCACAATCGAGGCGCAACGCGCCCACGTCCCTTCGACGTGCCGCGTGATGTCCTCGGCCTCGATCCGCTCAAGGCCGCACGCGCGCATCCAGCCCGTGTAATCTCGCGCGCTCGCGAGCTGCGGGCAGAGCATCCCGCGACAGACCTCGGTAACGAGCCGCGCGTGTCCGGGCGAAGCGGGCGGATCGGCCTTGAGCCAAGCGCAGAGCGCGAGCGCGCCGCCGGGCTTTAGTGCCCGCGCGCAATCGAGTATGAATCGCGCCTTGTCCGCGAGATGCTCGCTGCACTCGATTACCCACACAACGTCAAAGGTCTCGCCCAACAGACCGAGGCGATTCGCGTCGAAAACTTTGAACCGCGCGCGGTCGTCCAACTTTTCGGCGCGCGCCCTCTCCGTCGCCAGCGCCACTTGCACGGGGCTGATGCTCAGCCCCAAGACCGAGCAGCCGAGGTTGCGCGCGAGCCACAGGGACGACCCGCCGAGACCGCAGCCCACGTCGAGCACGCTGGCGTTCGGCGGGACGCGCGCGCGCGCGGCGAGTCGCTCGACGAGTTTCACCTGCGCGGCGAAGGGCGTCTCGCCGTCCTCCCAGTAGCCGTGGTGAATGTGCTCGCCCCACAGCGCGCGGTAGAAGGCGGAGAGGCGGTCGTAATGGTCGCGGACAGAGTCCACGCTTGCGTGATCTTCAATCGCGATTTCTTGAAGCTCTTCCTCTTTCGTCATGGCCCGGCGTGCTGCCTCTACGTGATATGACTTCCGTCGCGCTTCGCCGTCGCGCTTACGCATCCTTGCTGAGTCCCGGTTAGAAGATTCCGCATTAAGATTCCGAGCCGCCGCCGCGGTTAAAGAAAAGTCCCACCGCCAGACCCGCGAGGCCGGCCCCGGCGACGGCCAGCCAGTTGCGGTTCATGCTCGCCCAAAGTTGGGGGCTTGACGCGCTCGAACGGTCGCCGAACGTGCCGTGCGCGCCGTGGTCTCCCGGCACAGGCTCCCACAAGTTGTCCCTGCGGTCTTGCTCGACCGGCTCGTCGGTCTGTTGCGCGTCGTAGCCGTTTTCGGCGAGGTACTTGTCCGCGAAACCCGGTGCGATTTTGTCGCCTATGATCGCTTCCACGGTCGGGTATCCGACGTACATCTCGCGCCGGTCGTTTCGCGCCGCGAACAGGATGGCCTCGGCGCCGACTTCGGGTTGGTAGATCGGCGGCACGGGTTGCGGCTTGCGCGGAAGGCGTGACTTGACCCAAGAGAACTGCGGCGTGTTCATCGCGGGCAGTTGCACCATCGTCACACGCACGCTCGATTTGTCGTGGATCAACTCACTCCGAAGTGAATCATGGAAGCCCTGCACGGCGTGCTTCGCGGCGCAATAAGCCGACTGCAAGGGGATGCCGCGGTATGCGAGGGCCGAGCCGACCTGCACGATCACCCCGCGGTCGCGCGGCAGCATCCGTTTCAGGGCGGCGAGCGTCCCGTACACCGTGCCCAAGTACGTTACCTCCGTCGCGCGCTTGTACTCCTCCGGCTTCATCTCCCTGATCGGCGAGAAGACCGACACCATCGCGTTGTTGATCCAGATGTCAACGGGGCCGAACTCTTGCTCGACCGCCTCCGCCGCTCGTTCGACCGCGACCGGGTCGGCAACGTCGGTCGGCACGACGAGCGCACGGCCTCCCAACTCTTCTACGTCGCGGCGCGCACCTTCGAGGCCGTCGCGCCCCCGCGCCAGCAGACCGATGTGCGCCCCTTCGCGTGCGAACGCGCGCGCCACGGCACGCCCTACGCCAGCCGACGCGCCCGTGATGACGACGACTTCGGGCTTACTCAGTTGTTTCACGCCTTGCCTCCTCTCTGCTTTCGACAGTCAACTTCTCTCATCTCATTTACCAGGCAGCAGACTCGTGAGAACGTCTTTCAGACGCTCTGCGAAGCCCGCGGTCAGAGACCACGGGCTGGGCTGGCGGAGCACGTGAAGCGGCCCGCGCTTATCGAGCACTTCGTAATCGCCTTTGCCGCTCTTCGTTCGGTAGAAGCGAATCGTCACGACCGCGTCACCGACGCGCAGATTGCTCAGAGTGATTTCGGGCAGCCACTCCGGCATGTGCGGGTCAACAAGCAGCATGTTCAAAGGCGCGTAAGGGTAGAGGCCGAGCATCGCCTGCAAAAGGCAGAAGACGGCGGACGCAGACCAAGCCTGCGGCGAGTTGGCCTGCGGGTAGATAGCCGGGAACGGATGATCCTCGTCGCGCTGGTGGCCGCTGAAGAGTTCGGGCAGGCGGTAGAAGTCGAAGAGAGCGGCGGCCTCGAATTGCGCCTGCGCGATCAGCTCGACGACTCGGCGGTAGCCGTAGCGTGCGAACGCGATGGCGAACGTGCCGTGCTCGACCGGCCAGACGGAGCCGCGGTGGTAGCTGTACGGGTTGTAAGCAGGGTGCTTCGAGGAGAGCGTACGCACGCCCCACCCCGTAAAGAGATCGTCGGCGATGAAGCGCAGGGCCGTGCGCGGGACTAACGACTCGTCAACGATGGCGGTGGCGAGGCAGTGGCCGGGGTTCGAGGTGATGGACTTGATCTGCCGCTTCTGCGGGTCGAGTCCGAAAGCGATAAAGCCCTCGTCCTCCATCCAGAAGGCTTCGTTAAAACGCTTCTTCAACTCCTCCGCTTCGCGGAAGAGCCTCTTGGCTTCGTCCTTCTCGTCGAGCCACCAAAGAACCTCCGACATGTGGAGCTTCGCCAGATAGACGAAGCCCTGCTCCTCGCAGGTGGCGATGGGAGGCTCGACCTGCGAGCCGTCTTCGTAGACGACCGCGTCCGCGGAATCCTTCCACGCCTGATGCCTCACCCCCTGCTCGGAGCGAGTCTTGTACTCGTAGAAGCCGTCCCCGTCGAGATCGCCGTACTCGTCGAGCCACTTCAGAGCCTTCATCGCGGGTTCGACGAGCGGTCGGACTAACTCCTTGTCGCCCGTCCAGTGCCACAGTTCCGATACCGCCGCGGGATAAAAGCCGGAGGTCGTGATCGAGCCGTAGTAGCGTCGGCGCGCGCTGATGTCGAGCATCTTCGTCGGCCCGGTGTGCGCCTCGTGAAGCATCTTGCCGGGCTGTTCGTCGCGCCAGTCGTTCACTTCCTTGCCCTGCCTGCGCGCGATCTCAGGGAGCGCCCCCTTCATCATGTCGGGGCCGAGGAGCGCGGCCTGCCAAGCGGTCGTGAGCGCGTCGCGCCCGAAGAGCGCCACGAAGATCGGAAGCCCCGCGGCGGTCGTCCAAGCGCGCTCGCCGTGGTCGAGATCGTAGAGGCGAAGCGCGGCCAAGTCGCGCTTCGCCTGTTCCAGCGCGCCCACGACGGCGTGCGTGAGGGTGTTGACTTGCGGCGCGGTGAAGCGCGTCGCTTCGCTCAGGAATATTTTGCGTCGGCGGTCATATTCGTTGTGCGTGCCGCCGAACGAGCGGCAGCCGTAGAGCTGCTGAAGCCATTGGCCGTCTATGAAGGGAATCACGTTGATGCAGGCGTGCCACTCGCCGAGCGGCCCCAACTCGACGGCGAACGTGATCCGATTGTCTTCGTATACGGGCGCGGACGCGGCGCGCTCGACGCGCAACTTCACGCCGCGGTGGAGTCGCTTCGTTCCCGACCCTCCCTGATGATTGAATGTGTGCTCGACCTTGTAATCTAAATACAGCTCCCACGCGCCGCCCGTCTCACGCCACTCGCGCGTGATCTCGCCCTTCTGCACGCGCTCCCCTTTGGTCTCGTCAACGTCTGCGAAGTCCGCGTCAACCTCAAGGGTGAGCGTAAAGGTGGTCTTCTGCTGCGTGAAGTTTGTGAGGTCAACATCCTCGTGCAGGCCGTCGCCGACGTAGCGCGAGAGGCGCAGCTCAAGCGTCTGCTGTGAGATGACCTCCATCTGCCCGCTGCCGGGGTCGCGCTCCTCCTTGACGCCCGGCGGCAGGGAGACGTAGTAGCCGAGCCACGTGTGCTGCTCGACGTTAGAGAGCGCGACGGGCCGCGGCGGCTTGCCGTCAATCAAATACCTGTAGAGGGACAGCAGACGCGTCTGATGCACGAGCAGGCCATGAGCCGCGCCGCCGCGAACGAAGCCGTCGCGGTCTGTGGCGAGCACGGTGCGGCTCTGGCTCGCGTAGAGCGTGCCGTCCTGCGGGCGCAGCCGCACAAGGTAGTCACGTCTCGACATATAAAAGCTTTCAGCGGTCAGCTTTCAGCTTTCAGCTTTTCGTGCTGCGAAGAACGAGCTTGATTCTTCCACTCCGCGTGCCGGACGAGCAAAAGCTGAAACATGCGAGGGGGAATGTCTGTCGGAAGTTTTCAACGCCTTCATCTAACTCCAAAGTTTTGTCTTTGAGGTGACGTAATTCTTGAGGCGACGTTGCGAATCACGACGACGACGAGCGCCGCTGGTCGCCGCCTCCGCCGTCTCTGCCGCCTCCGTCCGGCGAAACGGTCAACTGCTTCTCGCCGCCTCGCGGATGCGTTCGGCTGTGCGCGCGGCTATGGCCTCAATCGTCAGCGACGGATTGACAGCCGTCGAAGTCGGGAAGACCGAGCCGTCGCAGACGTAGAGGTTCGGAACGTCGTGCGCGCGGCAGTCGCGGTTGACGACCGAAGTTGCGGGGTCGTCGCCCATGCGGCACGTGCCGAGCAGGTGCGCCGTGCGGTCAGCCGACCAAGCGTCGCGGCCACCGGCGGCTTCCACGATCTCCTTCATCTTCGCAATCGCGTGCGTGATGATGCGCCGGTCGTTCTCGTGGTAGCCGAAAACGACATGGGGGACGGGCAGCCCGTACCCGTCCTTCTCCGTCGCGTGCAGCCTCACTTCGTTCTGCGATTGCGGCAGGATTTCGCCGACGATGCCGACGCCCGAATAGTAGTTGTAGTCGAGCATCGCGCGGCGCAGCTCCGCGCCCCAAAGTTCGCGCGCCGTCGAGATGCGCGCGGCGAAGTCAACGGGGTGCGGCCCGACGCACTCGACCGTGTAGCCGCAGATGAAATTCTCGCCCGGCATCGTGCGGTTGAAGTGCTCGGTGAGCGCGCCGCCCGGCGGGGGCGCTTTGTACTGGCCGATGCGTTCGGGAAATTTTGCGAAGACCTGATGCCCGGAATGCACCATGAAGCACTTGCCCACCAGACCGGAAGAGTTGGCGAGGCCGTCGGGGAAGAGAGTGCTTGCGGAGTTCAAAAGCAGCCGCGGCGTCTCGACGGCGTAACACGCGACGACGACGTTTCGCGCGCGCTGCCGGAAGAGCCTGTCGCTGTTTTTACGAAAGTGGAGCACGCCCGTAGCGCGACCGCGCGCGTCGTGCTCAATCTGCGCGGCCATCGAGTCGGGGCGCACCTCCGCGCCGGCGCGTATGGCGCGCGGGATGTATGTGACGAGGATTGAACTCTTGGCGTTCGTCGTGCAGCCGTAGTTGCAGAAGCCACGGTAGATGCAGGGCGGGCGGTCTTCGTGCGGCGCGCTCAGCGTGGCGATGGGCGCGGGCGCGACCGTTATGCCGAGCCGCGTACAGCCGCGCACGAGCACGCGCGCGGGGGCGTTCAACTCGTGCTCGCGCTGCGGGTAACGCCTGCGGCGCTTGCCCCACGGGTAGCGCGTCGGCCCGGCGATTTGCAGCGCCTCCTCGACCTCCTCGTAGTACGGCTCAAGCTCCTCGAACGTGAGCGGCCAGTCGCGCACATCCGCTCCGGCGATCTCGCCTTCGAGCGTGCGGCGGCGGAAGTCCTCCGGGTGCGCGCGCATCGCAACCATCGAGTAGTGGACGGTGCTGCCTCCCACGCCTTTGCCGGAGTTGTTCGCGCCGAGTTCGACGGGGTCGCTGCCGCCCGTCACGCGCTCGTCCGTCCAGAAGAGCTTGCGCGAGGCCGTCTCGTCCGAGACGAAATCGCTGATCGGATTCCAGTGCGGCCCGGCATCGAGGACGACGACCGAGAAGCCGGCCTCCGCGAGCTTCGCGCCGACGACGCCCCCGCCCGCGCCCGCGCCGACGACGCAGAAATCAACCTCCTCGCGCGCGAGGTCGCGCATCAGCACGCGCTCGCCGTGAATGCCCGGCGCACTCAGCGACCACTCACCTTTCGCTCCGCCATTCATGGTTTTAAGTGATGAGTGATGAGTGATGAGTAAGAAACAACTCTTAACTCATCACTCATCACTCATCACTTCTCTTCTGCTTCCCACGGGTCAACGCCGCCCTCCCACTTGCGGACGTGGCCGCGCGGCGACGAAGGCCCGCTGTAGCCGATCTCGTTCCACGCGAGCGGGTGCGCGTAGTAGGTCTTGACGACGGTAATCAGCAGCACGTCCTTGAAGAAGCGCGCCGCGGAAAGCCTCTCCCACGTCTCGCCCGGCGGACTACCGCGCTCGATGTGCCCGAGCACGACATCCTGCGAGAGCGGGTCGAGGTCGGAGAACGTCTTGCCGTCGAAGAGTGCGCGCGCGGACTCTTCAATCCCGGCCAGTCCCAACCGCCACGCCTCGCGCTGCGGTGGCAGCTCCTCGTAGCGGTAGCCGTCTCGCCTGTCCTCGTAAAGCTTTTCGTCTATCCACGGCACGATTGGGACACGGCCTTCCTCGCCGCGGTCGGGCTGCGGCACGAGCCTCTCGACGACCGCAGAGAGCGTGCGCGCCTCCTCGTCGTTGAAGAAGCGAACCGCGGGCACTTCTTCGAGGCGTCGCCGCACGGCACGCCGCGTCTGTTCGTCCCAGTCGGGCGAAGACCACTTGTCGAGGACATTGAAGCGCGTGTGGCGCGTGCGAAACTCCGGTTTCTCCATCGCCTTTCACAGAAGGTAAACCACAGACAGCCCGACCGCGGCGAACCCCGCGAAGAGCGCGGGCGCGAACGCGGGCGGGCCTTCCAGCCAGTTGAAGAGCGCGACGTAGAGGCCGCCCATCTGCCGACCGAACCCGCGCAGGTGCATCCCCATCCCGACGAAGCCGACGAGCAGCGTCGCCCACAAAAGGATCAGAACAGACGCGAGCGCCAAACGGCCCGGCGCGAGCGCCGCCCACACGAGCGCGACGACGGCGAGCGCGGGCGCAGTGAGCGGCGCATACATCGCCGCGTTGTTGAACGCGCCGCGGTAGTGCAGGACGGCGGACTGCAAGACCGCGCCCGCAATTCCGACGGCGACGAGCGAGAGCAACGCCGTTCGCATCTCCATGCCGACGAACTGCGTCCCGCCCGCAAGCCCGCGCGCCGTCGCCAGCCCGAACGCGCCCGCGAGCGCGAGCGCGAGCGGCGCGAGCTGCGGCGCGCCGTACATCAGTTGATGCAGAAGCCACTTGTAGCCGCCCGGCTTCCTCGCAATTCCGTAGTAGTGATGAAACGCGAAGCCGACGACGCCCGTCGCCACGGCGAGCCAACCGGCTGCGCGCAAAGCCGTGCTTGCCCACGCCGCGCCCGGCGCGACGCTCGCCATCAACGCCGCGACGATCAACAGGCCGCCCGCAACGAAAGGCGCGTACTGCGCGCGGGAGACGAAGCCGGAGCGGTAGTGCCCGGCGAAGGCGTCGCCGAGGAGCACGAGCGTCATGGTCGCCGTGAGCAGCCCCGTCCACTGGAACGGGTAGAGTCCGATGAATGGAGTCCCGTTCACGACGCCTCTCCTCTTTGCTCCGGGTGCGCGAGCGCCGACGACCCTTGCGGAGCGACGAGCGAAGGGGCGGGCGACGTGGCAGGTCGTCCGGGCAGCTCGCGGTACGACTGCTCGACCTCGACGCCGTAACGATAGACCAGCTCGCCGCCGAGATACCCCTGCGCCGTCATCACGAACGACACCGCGGCCAACGCCGTCAGGTACGGCCAAGACACTCCATGCCCGTCCTGCCACAGCGACATGCGCCAGAGGGTCATCGCCACGAGCAGGCCGTAGAAGACCAGACCCAGAGCCATGTGCGCGCGCAGGAACGAGCGCGCCTCGCCCTCCTCGACCGGCGCGCGCGTGGCCGAGGTCAATCCCGTGGAGACGGTTGCGAGCGTCATCACGCACGAGCCGACGAGCGTCCACAGTCCGGCGGCGTTGAGCGAAGACTTTTCGAGGAAGAAGCCGAGCGCGTCGAAGACGAGCGACGCGGAGGTGAGCGCGATGGTGTAGTGAACGAAGATGGGGTGCGTCGGCGAGCCAAACTTAACGAGCTTCAACGCCCGCTTCAAATTCGTAACCGTCCCGCCTTCTTCCGTCGGCCTACGCATCGCGCGCCTCCGTCGCTTCGCCCTCGACGAGCGGAAGGATGTGGCCGCCGTGTCGCAGCACGGCGACCGCGGCGACCGCGCCCTGCCGCTCAAACGCCATGTCGAGCGCGTCCTGAACCGTCGCCGCGAAGCGGAAGCCGAGCCGAGCCGTCTGCTCCCGCGTCACGCCGGGCGAGACCAGGATGCAGTCAGCGCGTTCGGCGATCTGCGCCACGTCGGCGAGGATGGCCGCGGCAACGATGTCCGAGACCTCGCCCGCCTCGACCATCCGCACGACCTCCGCGTGCGGACGGTAGCCCATCTCAAGCAGCGCGGGATGGTTGTCCGCGACGCCTTCGGGATTCGGCGCGACGACGACGAGCGTGCCGCCATCGCGCACGGCCAACGCGCCCGAATAAAAGCCTTTCGCCGACTGCCAGAAGTCGCGGTCTGCCGGGTGCGAGTCAATCAGCACGATGCCGGCGCGACGCGGCAGGCGCACGCCGTTTATCTCGCGCGAAAGGCGGCAGCCCGCGCGGTGCGCCGCGACCACGTCGCCCGTGAAGCAGCCGACGATCTTTTTGTCGGCGTCCGAGACGAGGTTGGCGATGTATTTGAGACCGACCATGCGCGCCGCTTCTTCCGTCCGCAGTCGCATGGGGTTTTCGGCGACGCCCATCACGGCCTCGGACGCGCGCCGCGAAGCCTCCCACTGGTTGCGCTCCTGCATCTCGCGCCCCGCGACGCCCGGAAAGGCGATCTTCGCGCCGCCGGAAAAGCCTTTGACGCGGTGCGGCACAATCGAGCCGAGGCCGAGCACGAAGTCTGCTTCCCGGAGCAGACGGTTCGCCGTCACGCGCGTGCCGTCGCGTGTGCGACCGAACTCGCGCAGATTCGATTCATCAAGCCAGTCGTGTTGATGCGTCTCGAAGCGCCCGTAAAACTCGCCCAGCTTCCGCCGCAGCTCGTCTTCCGACATCGAGCGATGCGTGCCCTGCGCCGTCAGCAGTCGAACCTGTTCGTCCGCGACGCACGCCGCGCTCAACTCCTCTGCGACGTACTTGAGCAGACGCGGGACGGGAGTGCCGCGCGTGCCGTCTTCGACGAGGACGAGCACGCGGTCGGTCGGCCTCAACGCCTCGCGCAGTCGCGACGCGCCGTGGGGTTCGACGAAGCCGCGCGCGAGCACACGCTCCTCGTCCACATCGCCCACGACACGCGGCGCGTAGACGCCCAGCAGGTTCGCGTCCGGCACGTCGGCGGGCGGGATTCGCTCGTAGCCTTCGTAAGGGAAATCAACCTTCACCCGTCACACTTTCCGTCAGATCGAGCAGAGGCAGTCCGGTCTCTTCGTCAACGCTGCGGCGCAGCGGCTCTCTGTGCGCGAAGAGGACGACTTCGAGCGTCGGCCACACGCGCGCCTCAATCAGGTGGCCGCCGTGCGCCGTGCCGTCCCGGCGGCCCACGACGACGTGCGCGTGCAGCTTCACTTCGCCGCGCGCGTCGCGCGCGACGTTGCCCACGAGCGACATCACCTCAACCTGCTCGTCGAAGACAATACGGCGGTAGTCCTTGCTCTCCCGCTCGAAGAAGCCGAGCGTGACGCGGCTGAATGCGCCGAGGCCCGTCAGGTGTGCGGCGACGAGGTTGCGCTCTGCGGCGAAAGTCGTCAGTCGCTCTACGACTTCGTCGCCCCTGTCGAAGACGAGCATGTAAGTCTTCGCGCCGCCTTCGTCCAACAGCTTTGCCTTCATCGGCGTTCAACTCCCAACGCCCGCGCTCGCCGCCGCCGGCTCACAGC
This sequence comes from Pyrinomonadaceae bacterium, assembly GCA_035630035.1. GTDB lineage: Bacteria > Acidobacteriota > Blastocatellia > Pyrinomonadales > Pyrinomonadaceae > QHXN01. Next base: position 24,983 of record DASQLL010000457.1, read on the forward strand.
AGTTCGTCCAGCTTGTCGCGGAAGAGCGTGAGCGCGATACGCACGCCCGCGGGCTGTCCCTTCGCCAGCGCCTCGCCGAAGTGTAGCGCCTGCTCAAGGCTTACCTTAGGCGGCATCGGCGGCTCGAACGGGTCAACGACCACCTCGACGAGAGCGGGCCTGTCAGAAGCGAGCGCGCGTTCGAGTGCCGGGCGAATCTCTTCGGGCCTCTCGACCGTGATCCCTAAGCCGCCGCACGCCTCGGCGTACTTCGCGAAGTCGGGGTTGTGCAGCTCGCAGCCGTATTCGGGATTGCCTAAGAAGACGATCTGCTCCCACTTGATCTGGCCGAGCGTGTTGTTCTTGATGACGACGACCGTGATGGGCAGTTTATATTTGACGGCGGTCAGGAACTCGCACATCAGCATCGTGAAGCCGCCGTCGCCTACGAACGCGATTGATTGTCTTTCCGGGTAAGCTATCTTGGCGGCGATGCTGTACGGCAGACCCGGTGCCATCGTCGCCAGCGTTCCCGAACAACTGAACTTCTGATTCCCTTTGATCTTAAACTGTCGGGCGATCCACGTCGTGATCGTGCCCGAATCGGTCGAGATGATCGCGTCGTCCGCCGCAAGCTCGGACAGTTCCCACGCGACGCGTTGCGGCTTAATCGGCACGTCGTCGCGCATCGCGCGCGCGCGCATCAGCTCCCACCAGTCTTTCATCCCTTCTTGAGCCTGCTCTAAAAAACTTCTGTCCGCCTTGCGTGTGACGTATTTCGAGAGTGCGGCCACGGTCGGCTTCGCGTCGCCGACAAGTCCCACGTCAACAGGAAAGCGCAATCCGATGCGGTCAGGCTTATCGTCAATCTGCACGCCTTTGGCCTGACCGGGCTTGGGCAAGAACTCCATGTAAGGGAACGACGACCCGATGATCAGCAGCGCGTCGCACTCTTCCATCGCCTCTTGCGACGGAGTCGTGCCGAGCAGGCCGAGGCCGCCCGTGGTCAGAGGGTGATCGTCCGGGATGACGGCTTTGCCGAGCAGCGCCTTGACGACGGGCGCACCCAGCTTGTCCGCTATCTCGATTACTTCGCGGCCCGCGCCCAACGCCCCCTGCCCGACAAGTATCAACGGCTTCTTCGCCTCGTTGAGGATGAAGGCGGCGAGCTTTAGCTCATCTTCGGGCGGGAGGCTCAGCGCGCGCGACCAGCGGCTCGTCGTATGCCCCTCGACTTTGTGCATCGTGCCTTTGCCGGACGGCTCGACCTCTTGATAGTCAACGGGGAACGTGATGTGCGCCACCCCGCGATGGTTGAGCGCATGGCGGCAGGCTTCGTTCGCAAGCATCTCGACCTGATTGGGATTGATGACCTCTTGGTTGTAGACGGTCACGTCCTCGAACAGGAGCGTCATGTTCACTTCCTGCTGAAAGTTACTGCCCTTGAGATCGGAGTAGGTCTGCCCCGTGATTGCAAGGACGGGCGCTTGATCCAGCTTGGCATCGTAGAGACCGTTCAAAAGATGTATGCCGCCCGGCCCCGACGTTGCGAGGCAGCAGCCCAGCCGCCCCGTGTATTTCGCATACGCGCAGGCCATGAACGCGGCGGCCTCTTCGTGTCGCACCTGTATGAAGCGCACGCGATCTTGCCGCTGGCGGAGCGCTTCCATGATCCCGTTGATGCCGTCGCCCGGCATCCCGAAGACCGTGTCCACGCCCCAATCAATGATGCCTTCGACGAGCACGTCGGCTGCCGTCCGCGCCATACGCTTTCTCCTCTCACTTCTTATGTGGAGATAAACCCTCCCTACTCTCTCGCCTCCGTTCCCGCGTCAGACGACGGATTGACTGCCACGCCATGCTTGAAGACCAGCTCGCCGCCGAGCCAGCCGGAGATCGTGATCAGGATGACGCCTACGACGGAGAGCAGTACGGGGATGGTGTAGCTTCCACCGACCAACCCAGCGCCGCCCGTCGTCCGCAGGTAAAAGCTCGCCACGAAAATCAGCAGCGCGATGACGTTAAGGCGAGCGTGCCAGTCGGCGATCTTTTTCACCTCACGGTCTTTGATCGAGAGCCAGTCAATGATGCCGAAGACAGCCGCCAACGCCGCGCCGATAATGCCCGCGAGTAGCGTGTAGAACGCGATCCAATCTCTCCACGCGGGATTGCCCCGCCACAGATAGACGAGGTCGGCGATGAGCGAAAAGACCCATAGAGCAATCGGAAACGGAATGAGCATGGGGTGAATCGGATGCCCTCCGATACTTGCAGGACTTGCCATGTTATTCTCCTTTTACTGCCGCGCTTTCGTCTCGGTAATCCGGCGATGATACGGGCAGAGACGGTTGCTTCTTCGCACGAGGATGATAGTGGTCACGATTGCCACGATGTTAACTCTTTGGACGACACACATCAAAGGTTCTCGCCGTACTACGGCCCGGCTCCGTAAAGAGCGGCGGGACGTGGCACTGCACACACTGCGCCTTACCCTTGAAGCTCGCATCCCCGCGCGCTCCATCTCTTGAACTATGCGCGTCCTGCTCCCGTATACTTACGCGAACCTGCTCGACCGAGTCTCAAGACGAAGTTTCCGTCGGGGAAGTAGTCAGGCGAAATCCAATTCTTCGGAATAGCGAACGGAGTTTTATCGCGATGAAATTTTACATACGCATACTCGCGACCGCCGCGCTGCTGTGCGCCGTCGTCGTCCCCGCCGCGCAAGTCTTCGCGCAACGCGCCGCCGGAAGAGGGCCGGCACGGACAAAGGTCGCGCGTCTCTCGTCGGTCGAGCAGCGCGTCAAGAGGCTGCACGAGCTGCTCGAAGAGCATTGGCAGTACACGCTCCGCAACAGCCCTGAGTTCGCGTCCATACTCGGCGACAAGCGATACAACGACCGCCTCAGCGACTTCTCCCAAAAGGCGATTGAGTCAGACCAAAGGCAGACGCGCGTCTTCCTTCAAAAGTTCGAGGCCGTAAACACCGAAGGCTTCCCCGAACAAGAGCGCCTGAACCGCGACCTGATGGTGCGCGACCTGCGCCAGAGCGTCGAGGGCATCAGGTTCAAGGGATGGGAGATGCCCGTGACGCAGTTCGGCGGCATACACATTGACGCGCCGCAGCTCGTGCCGCTCCTCTCCTTCTCGACCGTCAAAGATTACGAAGACTACATCGCGCGCCTTCGCCAAGTGCCGCGCGCCTTCGACGAGACGATTGTGCAGATGCGTAAGGGCATGCGCGACCGCTTGATGCCGCCCCGGATTCTGCTCACTCAGGTCGCCACGCAGACCGAGTCAATCGCGAAGCAGAAGGCCGAGGAGTCGCCCTTCGCGCAGCCGCTCGCTAAGTTCCCCAAAGAGTTCACAGACGCCGAACGCAAGCGTCTCGGCGACGCCGTGCTTGCGGCCATACGCACACAGGTTCTGCCCGCCTACTCGAAGTTCCTCGCGTTCGTGCGCGACGAGTACGCGCCCCGTGGCCGCGCAGACATCGGCATCTGGTCGCTGCCGCAGGGGGCGGAGCGTTACGCGCGCGCCATACGCAACATGACGACGACCGGCATGCAGCCCGAAGAGATTCACCAGCTCGGCCTCAGCGAAGTAGCGCGCATCGAAGTGGAGCAGTTGGCAATCGTGAAGGGCTTAGGCTTTAAAGACCTCAAGAGCTTCAACGAGTCGCTCAACAAGAACCCGGAGGTTCACGTCAAATCGCGCGAGGAGATTTTAGAGCAGTACCGTCGCTACACCGATCAGATGTGGGCGCAGCTCCCGAAGCTCTTCGGTCGCCTGCCGAAGGCTAAGCTCGAAATCATGCAGGTCGAGCCTTTCCGCGAGAAGGAGGCTTCCACCGGATACAATCAAGGCACGCCCGACGGCTCGCGGCCCGGCCACGTCATGGTCGTCACATACGATTACGAAAACCAGTTGACCATAAGCAACGAGTCAACGGCCTACCACGAGGGCGTGCCCGGCCATCACATGCAGATTTCCATCGCACAGGAGCTGCCGGAACTCCCGCCCTTCCGCCAGCAGGCAGGCTACACGGCATACGTCGAGGGCTG